>DUJK01000191.1:17053-19881 GCA_013329925.1 Candidatus Poseidoniaceae archaeon | reverse complement strand
TCGTAAACTGGGTTGGTATGATTTAGATGGATGAAAATAACCTCGGGGTCGCCTTGACGTTTGAACCCTAACATCTCAAGGGTTTGGGTAATTGGTGGATGAGGTACTTTGTCTTGATTACGGCCAGATAATTCATCAGCAGACCAAAATGTACCATCAATCAGAGCAATGTCAATGTTTAGTTGGCTAAACCATTCTCGAAGATCATTGCACTGATGTAACTCGAGAGTTTCTTGCCAGGTATCATGATCTGGGAGGTATAGTAGAGCCTTGTTTGGCCCTCTAATTACAAAGGCATGCATATCAGATAGTTCAGCTCGATGTGGAACCAGTATTGGAGTTATGGAAAACCCTTCTTGAGATAATGCCGTTTTACTAACTATCTCATTAACTGAAAATACCCCATGATTTAACATTAATTTCCATTGGGGAGTGTTATTGAGAAGCGTGTGCATCGATTTTGAAATATATAATTTCAAGTCTTTTGCATTGATGGTTTCTCTACCGAACTGTCCCAACCCATCAACGTGGCCAAAGTGGGCGTGGGTAAGCCAGATATGGGTTGGCAATTTCCCATCCATGAACTGTAACTGGCTTGCCAAATTTCTTGTGACGTCGATGAGGTGAACTTCACTTGGCGAAATTATTCCCAAAGAGGTTGGATAACTTGTTTGGTCTGCTGATAACCCGGTACAGCATGACTTATTGCAGCCTGCTTGAGGTCTGCCGCCATCTTGAGCAATGCCCAGTAATATTGCCTCGACCATGTGTGAGCGAAAACTTTCACCAAAATGAATCATGCCGTTGGAACAAATGCTGATGTTATTGTAAACGAAGAACTCAAACCATACCTGCAACTGGAATAGATGAGGGGAGCACATGGCTAAACCAGCACAAGTTGAATTCCCTGGACAAAAACGGCAAAGAGTGCGCCTTCGGGGAACAAAGCACGCCAATGAAGCCACGGCGAAGAAGTTGAAGAAAGACTTGGGCCGACTACTTGACAATCCATATTCTCATCTGCCAGAGATGTTGTGGAAGGGTAAAATGCGCTGGGGCAGGACTGACCCGGTGACAAAAACGTTGAAAGAATTAGATAAAATTATCAAGAAAAAGTATGACACTAAATGGCTATCAAAGCGTATGATGGCTAAGCGGGGAGACCCTGTGGCAAAGGCATTTGCTGGGTCTATACACGCTTGTCATGATGAAGATTTCACCACGGTTGGTAAATTCTCTTCTGCATCCTTTGGCTCGGCATCTTTTGTTCGACGAGGCGATGGAAAACAAGGTTATCTTGCCGGCCTGCAGAATTACTCCAATGTTACTTTGAGGATGTTACCATGGGAAGAACACGCTAAGCGTGGTATGTATTTCTTCTCGTGGAAAGGTGGATTTGTCTGTACAGGCCCAGACCCTTCGCCACCAGAAGAATGGATTGAAGACGTGATGTCAAGATCTCGTTTTAAATTCAAAAATGTCGAACATGAAGGGGCTAAAATATGGCTAACTGATGATGTTGAATTGGAGTCTGTATTAGCGGATAAAGTTGATGACGGTTTCATCAAATTCACTTTCAAAAATGGTTCGATGGTTGTAATTGGTTTTGAATCATTGAAATCGGGTGATAAGAAGGATACTTCGTTTATTCAACACTTGGCGTTGTCGATGTTGCCGCCGTTCTTACCCTCCATTGTCGATATTGATGCATTTTGGAAACCTTCTGGTTGGCCAAGTGATACTGATTTGCCAAGTCAATCAAGTGAAGGCGTCAACAAAATACTCGACGCTTGGCAAGGACTAGTAATGAATGAAGGAGTGGTTGCTCAAGCCATCAAGCGTTCGGTTCTTGACTCCATTGAAAGTGGTTTAATTGTCAATTCTAATTGGATTTCGGGCAATGATTATGATGAAGTCAGAGAAGCATTGAGTGATGTTGCCGGATCAACAGATGAGCAAGACCTTGCGGCTCATATTTTGATGGTTTGCTATCAAGGTGGGTTTGAGGATGATATTGGTATGAGAATTAATACAAGGGGTGAAACTTCTGAACGCAAAACCCCGTCATTGGAAATTCTTGAAGGCGCAAGTTGTGGTGATGTACTAGGGGTGCTGTGGGAGGATTATGGCCTTGAAGCCCTAGGGGAAATTGGCATTACTGGTGATGAGGCAAAAGATATTTGGGATAAACAAAACACCAAACCAAAACCGTTCGGTAAATTCCTCAAGAGTCTGGATTCTGCTCGTGAAAGTGCCAAGTTGTCTGCCAGAATACCGACAAAATCTGGTGAGATAGGGGGCTCTAGTGGATACATCGTTGATCTTATTCGTATCGGCCTGCTTGAAGGGTTTGGCAAAGCGGAACGTGTCGCAACATCTAGGCACCCATCTATCGACGTTGCGGCGGCTGCATGGGCATGGTTATTGGCTGCAGATAGGTCTTCGGGACAAGAGTGGCATTTTGATTCTGATGCTAGAAATAAAGCAGGTGCATGGATGCAATCAACAAAAAAATTGCTTGATTGCGGAGCTTTGTTGTTGAAATGTGATGATGATGAATTAGCCGACCTTACTATTGAATGGAACACCAATCTAGATCTACTCAGGACTGAAACTGGTGAGGCTTGAAATCAGACATTCGCAAACCCGCGCTCAATATCTGCCCAAAGATCTTCAATATCTTCAATACCGATACTCATTCTTACATAGCCGGGAACCAGTCCTGCTGCATAACGTACATCTTCTGGAATCATCATGTGACTAGAATTGAACGGACACTCAACGAGTGATTCAACGCCTCCAAGACTAGTCGCCTCGTAAATCATTTT
>DUJK01000191.1:14347-16684 GCA_013329925.1 Candidatus Poseidoniaceae archaeon | reverse complement strand
ATCATTCCAGTGCCCTTCGGCATAATTCTTTGTGCAACTTCATATTGTGGATGAGACTCTAAAGTTGGATGGTTTACTCTCTCAATCATTGGATGGTTTTCCAATCGCTTGGCTAATTCTGCAGCATTAGCACAAATTTTTGGCATTCGAACATGCAGTGTTCTCATCCCACGCTCTAACAAAAAACAGGAGTTTGGATCTGCACTACCACCAAAATGCACCTTTCGATGGAATATATTCTCTATATGTTCTCGTGACCCAACCACGGCACCACCGATAATATCTGAATGTCCACCCAGGTACTTGGTAGTAGAATGAATTACTAAATCTGCACCAAGAGATAACGGATTACAGCCCCATGGAGATGTGAAGGTGTTGTCAATTATGCAGATTAGCCCGTGTTTCTTTGCCAATGTAGCCATTGCTTCAACGTCACAAACCTTCAACACTGGATTGGTTAATGTTTCAATATACAGCACCTTGGTATTTGCTTGAATTGCCGCCTCATATGAATTAACGTCAGTCATATCTGCCATGGTTACTTCAATACCAAATCTGGGGAATTCTTCAGTCATTAATCCGTATGTCCCACCATATACATCAGCTGATGCAACAACGTGGTCGCCCGAGGATAACAGCGCCATTAGAGTGGATGATATTGCCGCCATCCCTGAGGAGAAAACCTCGCCATCTTCAGCCCCTTCTAGCGAGCATATCTTTTCTATTACTGCTTCTGCATTGACTGAGGTGATTCTTGTGTATAATAGCGCATGGTGCGCTCCTGCAGCCCAACCTGCGTATCTCTCATCAGTTAATTTGTAGGTTGAGGATTGGAAGATTGGGGTGTTAACAGCATCTCCAACGTGATTGGTTCCTGAATGTACTGCTTTACTGCCAAATCCGGTTAATTTTGGTTGTGAATCTTCTGCCATTTTGTAGCCCTCAGCCATGCCACTACTAGGTAGACTTTGAACGATGCGATGGAAAAATACGCTTATTCTGAGATGTTTTTCTCAGCAGAAAAGAACTCAACAATGATATTGCCAATGAATAGTGAGCCTCCGCCAACTAATATCCATATACTCCAATCAACCATGTCAATACCAAGACCGTACATTGTGGCCCAAACTGGCTCTAACGCGTAGATTATCGCTGCTTGTATCGGGTGTAAGTAACGCTGATAGAGGTTTAAAAATAACAGACAAAAGAACGATCCCCCTATTCCAAGCAACAATACTGGAATAATTACCCCGTCGGAAAATATCAGAGTCCATTGTTCGCTATTAGTTCCTTGGCCAAGCAAAAATACAGTAATGGCAGAGCAAAGTGAGACGACAATAAATGACGTTGTAGATACGCCAATTGGGTCTCTTCTAGAAGTTATATGTTGGGTAAATAAAATATGAAGAGCAAAGATAAGGGCGCAAAATACAGTGATGAATTCAGCCACACCCCAAGTAAGATGCGGGGGGCCTTGGATAAAACCTGCACCGAAAGTCGCCAATGCTACTCCGATTATCATTATTTTAGTAGGGGGTTTTAGGTTGTATGCTGAAGAAATTAAGGCAGTAAAAACCACATAAAGCGATGTTAAAAATGCCGAAACTGAAGGATCTATGTTATCCAAGCCAATCATTTGTGACAAGTAGGCAACAAACATCAGAACTCCTAAGACAACCCCATCCTGCCAGATTTGCTTATCAGATAGTGACTGTCTGGCTTTATTAAAAAATATCAGCATCATCAAGGCCGCAATAGCAAACCGTGCAAATACTAACACGGCAACAACTCCGTTAGTGCCCAGAGAGGTCTTTTCAGCGTCTAAGGAATCCAATGCTTGTTTCATCCAAATAAAAGTCGCACCCCAAACTAAAGTTACTGCGAGTAAGGCAATAATGGCAATCCTGCGTTGTTCTGGTGTTGCATTAAGTTCTAGGTTGTCCAAAACCGGTAATGTTCGGCCTTCGGACATAATATTCCCACCAAT
The DNA here is from genome assembly GCA_013329925.1 of Candidatus Poseidoniaceae archaeon. Classification (GTDB taxonomy): domain Archaea; phylum Thermoplasmatota; class Poseidoniia; order Poseidoniales; family Poseidoniaceae; genus MGIIa-L1; species MGIIa-L1 sp8734u. The sequence goes on along the minus strand of DUJK01000191.1, from coordinate 14,697 downwards.
TTCGAGTGCATTATAGTGATGGTTAAAACTCTAATTATTTACTAATTGAAAGATAAGCCTCAAAGAGTGCTTGCTGTTAGTTACACTATGGCTCAGACAATCAATTCATGGGAGTTGCCCATCGATACGGGAGAAGTTCCCGACAGCAATAGCACATTTGATGCAATTGTTGTTGGTGGCGGGCCGGGGGGCTCGGCGGCAGCAGGATACCTAGCAATGGCTGGTAAATCTGTGCTGTTACTAGAGAAAGGGGTTTGGCCGCGCGACAAGATTTGCGGTGATGCTGTTGGCGGTAAATCATTGAGCCATGTAAAGGCATTAGGAGTCAAAGAAACCTTGGAGAGCGGCCC
>DUJK01000191.1:11621-13959 GCA_013329925.1 Candidatus Poseidoniaceae archaeon | reverse complement strand
GAAGATGTTCAAAGACTCGAGGCGGGCTATTCTTTACCTCGAATGCAATTTGATCATTTGTTATTCGATAGATGTCAAACTCTAGTAAAAGAAAATGATGGTAAAGTCATTCAAGGTTGTTTAGTAACTGGTGTAATCTTTGACGATGGTAAAGGAGGTGAAGACCCTGGTGTTGGTGCGGGGAACCATCGCCATGCCAAGGGCGTAACTGTCAAGATTGGTGGGCGTAAAGGTGAAGAAAGAACCTACTATTCTACTGAGATTATTGGGGCTGCAGGCTATCAGTGCCCTGTCGCTAAAGCAGTAGTGAGAGATTCATTTGAAGAAGAATTGATTGATGAGACTCACTTTTGTGACGGATATCGAGAATACTGGAGAAATGTCAAAGGTTGTGGCGGCGGTGTTGGTGATATTGAAATTCACTTTGTAGACTCGGTAGTTCCGGGATATTTTTGGATTTTTCCGGTTTCTGAAGATGTTGCCAATGTCGGAATAGGCATGGTAGTAAGTTTGCTGAAAAAAGAGAAGAAAAAATTACGTTTGTTGCAAAAAGATGTTATCGAAAATCATCCTCTGTTCAAAGAAAGATTCGCAGATGCAGAACTGATTCGAGGGAGTGGCCGAGGGTGGGCGTTGCCTTTCGGATCCCCGCGCAAAAAAGCGAAAAATCAACCAAGAAGAGCGAGTATGAATGGCATCCGACTAGTCGGCGATTCGGCATCGCTAGTTGACCCATTTTCAGGTGAGGGAGTAGGAAATGCCCTCGTAACTGGAGAGTTGGCGGCAAATCACATACTTGAGGGTAAATCACCTGAACAATATCAAGAGGAAATGTGGAAAATGTTAGGCCCTGAATTAACCAATTCCTATCGCATGCAGAAATTAAGTAGGAAAAAATGGTTGCTAAATTGGTTCGTTGGCAAGGCTAGTAAAAAACCTGTTATCCAAGAAATGATGACTGAGATGATTGCATCAAAAGAGGCGCAAGAAAATCTGCACTCGCCCTGGTTCATGTTCAAAACACTAATGTTTTAGGTGATTAAATGGATGCTAGCCTATCTGAAATTGATGCTATATTTCTCGACCTTGATGGTACGATTTACCTTGGAGGCCAGCTCATTCCCGGGGCAATGGATTTTCTCAACAGATGTCAAGACAAGGGAATTAAGCGATTTTTCTTATCCAATAACTCCAGTAGGTCAGTAAGCCAGTATTTGGAAAAATTAGCGGCTTTTGGAATCCCGGCAACCGAAGAAGATGTCTTGCTCTCAACCCACGACCTGTTATCCTGGTTGAAAAATGCCGATGTTTCCCAAACTTGGTTGGTTGGAACTGAGGGCATGCGGGAAATGTTAGAGGAACAAGGTATTGCGACAAATAGTCCAAATCCGCAATATGTTGTACTCGGATATGATACAGAAATTTCCTACCAAAAGATTTCTCAAGCGAGTATTTTTCTTCATGCTGGAATTCCGTTGGTTGCTAGTCACCCAGATATGGTGTGCCCTTCGCCCGATGGCGGATTGCCTGACGTTGGCGCTTATCTTGCAATGTTCAAGGCAACCACTGGAAAAGAGCCCGAACATATTACGGGCAAACCAAATGCGGGAATGATATTACACAAAATAGAGGAGTTGGGGTTGCAGCCTGAACGTTGTGCGATGGTTGGAGATCGGCTTTATACCGATATTGCAATGGCTAATCGTGCAGGTTGTGTTGGTGTTCTTGTATTATCTGGCGAGGCTACAATGGCTGATGTCGCCCAGTTAGAAGATGGGGCGGAACAACGCCCGCATATAATTGTCAATAGTGTTGCTGAATTATTGTAAGGTGTCTTCATGAGTTTTCTAAAGCGCTTATCATGGCTTATGGAAAGACGCAAGAAATATCCGCCCGATGACATCCATCGAGCCGGCGACTTAGCTGAAATGCGTTTAGCAAAACTATCAAGGGCTGCTGGACGAGATAATGGTTGGAAAATTTACGAATCAGTTAGGATACCCGACCCAGACGGGGGGCGGCGAGAAATCGATATGGTGATTATCGGCGGGAACTCTATCCTAATAGTAGAACAAAAGCATTGGGCGGGATCTTTTAGAATAAACAAAGAGCATCATTTTATCCAAAAGCGCAAGAATGGTGATGAGCATAGCCATGATGGTGTGGCCGATAGAATTGCTAGAAAAGCAAGGCTATTGGCTGAATTACATCAAAACAGATTGGGTTTGGCTAACGAGGATTTACCTGATGTCCGAGTTATTGTTGCCATGACTCATCAGCGCCTAGATTGGCCAAGAATTCCAGAAGATCTAGCAGCAGAAATGGTCAATGAGAAAGG
>DUJK01000191.1:9803-11225 GCA_013329925.1 Candidatus Poseidoniaceae archaeon | reverse complement strand
TTCAACACCTGGGATGAGGTTCACTTTCATGGAGGATTGATGAATAAAGGTGATGTTTTTGAATTAGGCCTTGGGTCTGATATTGAGGAGATTTTTGCCAAACGAGAATCTGAAGTTACTGGAAGTACCGAACATAAAAGAGGGTTATTTGCTATCTTTGATAAACAACCGTCAAGGGCATCGATTAAAATTGGCAAAAAAAATGCTGATGTCACTTTAGCACATGGTGCTTGTATCAACATGCACGTGGTTGGAGAGGCAAAGCCAAGACAAATCCCATGGTCCTGTATTGACAAGATAGTACTTTCAAAGCCACCTGCTGAATGGAACAAAAATAGGTGATTAAATGCCATCTTTGGTAATTGAAGTAATTGGAGTTGCGGCCGGCATTATTGGAGTTTTAGCCTGGGGACCTCAAATAGTCGAGGTGTGGAAACACGAGCGACATGACGGAATTTCATTACCGACATTCATGATTGTCGCATTATCTCTAACCTTGTGGCTAATTTATGGAATCGCAATATCCTCTAAGGCAATGATTTTCTCTAATATATTGACATTATCTGTAATAGCACTAGTGATCATTGGGGTTATTCGAATTAGACGAAGAGGGTGATTTTTTCAGGTGTTTTTTCGTGAAGTTGATATATGGGTACTCTTTGGGCACTATGTAACCGATGGTTAACTAGTGTGATATTATGAGTGCCGCTGATGACTGGGAAGAGCAGATGATAGACCGGTTGGTTGAGATGTTCCAGAACATGGGGATGTCTTTGAGTAAACAGCAAATAAAGGCCTTGATGGGGCAGTTTAAATCACAGTTTGATAAAATGGGCCTAGACGCTGAAAAGATGGCAAAGGGTGATGTTAATTTTAATTTTGACTTGTCAAACTTAGCTAAAATGTTCCAATCTGGCCAGTCGATCGAAGATATTCTTGGCAACTTGGGCATGGATATTCAAGTCGATGCCGCCCCTGTGGAAGTTGAAACCCCTGAAATTAAGGATGATGTAGATGAAGTGCTAAAATTACCTAACGATGATTTCTACCTAGATGGTTGGAATATGTCTATTATTGTCGACTTTACTCTTAAGGGCGATGTGAAGGAAATGCAGATGGATATGAACCTCTCTAAGGGAGGTTCAATGTTGGAAATCCTCAAAGAGACCCAGATTAAACCCATGGCTCGCATTAAGTTACCACATCCCTGTGAGGATATTGTTGGTTGGTCGATGAATAACGGTATATTAGATATCACATTGAAATTGATCCCTCAGGGCTCAGCGCTTGATGGCGATGATGAAGTGCCATCTGCTGATATTAGTGTAGATTTCAGCGACAAGGATGATGATGAAGACGATGGTGGAATTCCAATATTTTGAAAAGGATGTGTAAAAAATGAGTAAAGTAATAGGTATAGAT
>DUJK01000191.1:8768-9487 GCA_013329925.1 Candidatus Poseidoniaceae archaeon | reverse complement strand
GGTATAGATTTAGGAACAACAAACAGCTGTGTAGCAACCATAGAAAATGGCGAGCCGGTGGTGATTGCTAATGCGGAAGGGGCTAGAACAACCCCCTCTGTTGTTGCATTTGCCAAAGATGGTGGTGAACGTTTAATCGGGGTTACTGCAAAACGTCAAGCAGTAACTAATGCAGAGAGAACTCTATTGTCGGTAAAACGACATATGGGTACTGATTGGAATACTAAAATAGACGACAATGACTACACCCCTCAAGAAATTTCGGCGTTTATCCTTCAGAAGTTGAAGGCTGATGCTGAGGATTATTTGGGTGCAGAAGTAAAACAGGCGGTCATTACGTGTCCTGCTTACTTTACCGATGCCCAAAGAACAGCAACCAAAGATGCTGGAAGGATCGCTGGTTTAGATGTATTAAGAATTATCAACGAGCCCACTGCTGCTGCACTAGCATATGGAGTAGACAAAGAAGAAGACCAAACAATCCTAGTATACGATTTGGGCGGCGGTACATTCGACGTTTCAGTTTTGGAAATCTACCAAGTCGATGGGCAGCCACAAATTGAGGTTAAGGCTACTGCTGGTAATAATAAACTGGGTGGGGATGATTTTGACGAACAAGTAATCGATTGGTTGGTAAAAGAATTCAAGAAAGATACAGGAATTGATTTATCTAAGGATTTAACCGCAATGTCTAGGCTAAAAGAAGCTGCAGAAAAGGC
>DUJK01000191.1:0-8445 GCA_013329925.1 Candidatus Poseidoniaceae archaeon | reverse complement strand
AAAATCGAATTATCTGGTACTCAACAAACCCAAATCAATCTTCCATTCATTACAATGGTTGATGGTCAACCAGAGCACTTGGATATGACCCTTACTAGAGCTAAATTCGAGAGTTTGATTGCTAAACTGATAGAGAACACGATGAAACCTACTAGGCAAGCAATGAAGGATGCTGGCGTAAAGAAAGGAGATGTCGATAAAGTAATTCTAGTTGGTGGATCTACAAGAGTCCCAGCTGTTCAAGAAGCAGTGGAAAAGGAAGCCGGTAAGGCGCCTTACAAGGGTATCAACCCAGATGAAGCGGTTGCTATGGGTGCTGCATTACAGGCCGGGATTATTTCTGGAGACGAGGGTGTATCTGACATTTTATTGCTTGATGTTACTCCACTAACCTTGGGAATCGAAACCCTTGGTGGCGTCATGACAACAATGATTGAAAGAAATACCACGATTCCTGCTAGAAGGTCTGAGATATATTCTACGGCATCTGATAATCAACCTGCAGTAACAATTCACGTTCTTCAGGGAGAAAGAGAATTTGCCAAAGACAATGTAACTCTAGGAGAATTCACATTGATGGGGATTCCTGCCGCTCCGCGTGGCGTGCCACAAATTGAAGTTACGTTCGATATTGATGCTAATGGTATTGTTAATGTAAGTGCCAAAGACATGGGTACAGGCAAAGAGCAGTCGGTAAAGATTGAATCCCAAACCTCACTGTCAGAAGATGAAATTCAGGCTAAGATTGAGGAAGCCGAGAGTTTTGCTGAAGAAGATAAGCAAAGAAAGGCCAAGGTCGAGTTGCGCAATATGGCCGATCAAGTACTGTATCAAACAAGAAGAACCATTGATGAAGCAGGCGATAAGCTTGATGAGGATGATGTTGGACCAGTTAAGTCACACTTAGACGAATTGGAAAAGTTAGTTCAAGATGATGATGGTAAGCCTTTAGAAATCGATAACGTGGATGATGCGGCTATTCAAGCCAAGGTCAAAGAAATTGAAGAGGCTATGCATTCAGTTTCCGCAAAATTGTATGAAGCTGCATCTGCAGAAATGTCTGAACAAGACGGTTCATCGGAAGACGGCGATATCGATGTTGGTGGCGATGATGTGGTCGATGCTGACTTTGAAGTCGTCGACGAAGATTGAGTCGCGCTTATCTCATAGAGGTGTGTGGCCCAACCATGAGCGAGGCTCCTATCCTAAAGGACACTGCACGGTCTAAGGGTCGCGACGCATTGCAAAAAAATATTCAAGCGGCTCTCGCTCTTGCTGAAGCGATTCGCTCGACTTTAGGGCCTAAGGGCCTGGATAAGCTATTGATTGATGATGATGGGCGGACTTTGGTTACCAATGATGGAGTAACTGTATTAGAAACTGCCAAAGTCGAGCATCCCGTTGCTAAAATGATGATTAGTGCGTCATCTGCACAAGATAGAGTTGCCAAAGATGGCACCACTAGTACTGTTATACTGGCAGGGGAGATGTTGCAGAATGCCTGGCAATTAATCCTCCAAGGCATTCACCCCTCGACAATTGCCCGGGGCTTTAGAAAGGCCGAACAATTTGTTCTTAAGAGTCTTGAAGAAATCTCTTTGAAGGCTAACGACGCGATGCAGAAAACGGTGGTAAAAACCTCACTGGCTGGAAAGGGTCACAGTTCAATGCAAGAAACGATTGCCGATATCTCTCTTCGAGCGGTTAAGATGATCGTTGAAGGTGATGATGACATTATTGACCCAACTAAAATAAAATTAATCTCTCAAACTGGGGGAAGGGTGGAAGAATCTAGTTTGATTCAAGGGTTGATGTTGCCAAAGAAACGCATCTCTTCTGAGATGCAAAAAGACGTCTCTAATGGTAAGATTTTGCTAATTGATGGGGGTTTAGAGCAGCAAGGACTCAAGAGTGATTTGAAATTGAACGTCACCGATACTGGGGTTTTAGAATCATTTAGACAGCAAGAGCGGATAATGTTGAAATCTCAAGTCGATAAATTAGTCGAAAATGGGGTAAATGTTTTGGCTTGTAAAGAAGGTATCGATGATGGCATTCGCGATTACCTTGTCAAGAATAGGATTCAAGCATTCCGTAGAGTCTCGCGGAATGATTTGAATATGCTTGCAAGAGCTTGTAGTGCAACGCTGGTGAATTCGATAAAATCTAGCAGAAGTGAAGATTTGGGTGAATTCAAATCAAGTAAAAACATCTCCCTAGATGGAAAGGATTTCTGGGTGGTAGAAGCTGCTGGAAAGGCCGCGACAATTATCGCCAAAGGCAGCACTGTTGATATCATTGGAGAAGTTGAACGATGTTTTGATGATTCTCTTGGAGTCTCTGTACAGCTAATTCAAGATAGTGATGTCGTATGTGGTGGGGGAGCATCGTATGTCGCACTTGCGCGCAAACTGAGGCGTTATGCAGAAACTATTCCCGGTAGAGAACAACTCGCTGTAGAAGCATATGCAGACGGTATAGAAGTTATACTCAGGGTTTTGGCGGAGAATGCCGGCATCGACCCTATTTCATCACTGATTGATGTTGTTGCCGAGCAAACTAATCTAGATTCTGATAATATTGGTATAAACCTGACAACTGGTAAGCCTGGTGATATGTTGGAGTTGGGGGTTTTGGAACCATCGGGCATCATTAAACAGGCAATTATTGGTGCTACTGAAGTTTCAATTTCCATCCTCCGTATTGATGATGTTTTATGGGCTAAACAAGATATTGATGCGTCTTTGCCGCCTCAATCAGATATGTGATGAAACCCCCTTTATGTCTATCATAACTGGACAGATGTTCAAATACTCGAAAAAATAAAAGCACCCTTATGGGCACTGATAATTCTACTTGTGTTGGTATTGATGATATTGCCATTCACTTCCCTAGATTGTACATGGACATGAAGGATTTTGCCGATCTTAGAGGAGAGGATTATGGGAAATTGAACAAGGGCCTAGGACTCAAAGCGATGTCCATTCCTGACGTTCATGAAGATACAGCAACAATGGGTGCTAACGCAGTAATGAAACTCATCGATCGGAATGGTTTGAATCCGCGCAATATTGGCCGCATGTACCTTGGAACCGAATCCGCACTAGATGGTGCAAAGCCAACTGCTACCTATATTGTAGATATGTTAACTCAACGGTATTCTGAGCGATACGGTGAAGATTGTTTTCGTAATTGTGACGTTGTTGATATGACATTTGCTTGTATTGGCGCGGTTGATGCTATGCATACTACTCTGGATTGGGTGGCTAGGTCGAATGATGATGACGAGCGATTGGGGATTGTGATATTTTCTGATAATGCAAAATATGCCCTTGAGTCGGCTGGGGAATATACTCAAGGTGCTGGTGGTGGAGCCTTGCTGATTAGAAGAAATCCGCGTTTATTAGAAATCCCGGATTGTATTGGTGTTTCCACAACCCCAGTTCACGACTTTTTCAAACCGCGCAGAGAGGTTTCGGTTAAATCAATCATCTCTAATGTAATTACACTAGCGCAAGAGGCGGGGCAATCAATCAAAAAAGGGCTTGTTGAACGAATGATTCGCCATCTTCCGGCCTCGACTGTGAGAAAATTAGGTATTTTTGCCCACGGTGAAGAAAAGGTTAGTGTGCACAGAGATGAGCCTGTTTTTGATGGTCAATTTTCTAATAGATGCTATCAAAGTGCTGTTAGACAGGCTTTCCATAACTTTAGGGAAAAGGCTGAACGTTCGGGGAGATATAACCCTGAGACCGATGAACGATTCACTGAGCAGTGGAGTAGAATAATCATGCACCTCCCCTATGCATACCAAGCAAAACGAATGTTTCCTGATGTTTTTAGGCATGACAGAGAAGATACTGAATTTTGGGGTGAGGTTGCAAAGCACTTGGGCCCAGCCCCGGAACCACATAATTCGGACGACCCGGTAATCATTGAAATTTGGGAAAAGGCAATGGATGGATATCGTAGAGCAATTTCAAAAACCCCACAATATCAAGAATTCCATGCTAGCAGAATAGAAAAAGGCCAGCGTGCTAGTAGCCTAATAGGCAATCAATATACTGGTTCGATTTTCCTAGCATTAATGTCATCCTTTGAGTCTGACTTAGAAGAAAATGACAATTTGGATAACCAATTATTGGGCTTGTGTGGATATGGGTCTGGTGCGAAGGCTAAGGTGTTTGAAGGTAAGGTCTCACCAAGATGGCGCGAAGTTGTGTCCAGATGGAATTTGTTTGAACGTCTAGCTGGTAGAGTTGCTATCGATCATATCACTTATGAAAATCTGCACAAAGGCTTGCAGAACGGTAGTGTTGTAGAGCCTGAAGGAGAGTTTGCTTTGGTAGAAATTACCGAGTCAGGAGTCCAAGAGGGTGCACGAAGATACGAATGGGTTGGCGCTTAGAAATCTAGTACGACCTTTCCGCAGTCGCCGCTAATTGCTAATTCTACTGCAGAGTTGAATTCCTGATAAGGCATGCGGTGTGTCAGTAAAGTTTCAATGTCTATTTTACCTCCACTAAGTAATTCGTGCATTTTATCCCAAGTAGACCACATCTTACGGCCGTTTATTCCTTTCAGATGAAGATACCTAAATACAATATCATTCATGGGGACTTGTGTTGTTTCAGACCCATAAACTGACAGGACATTGACGTAGCCACCCATTCTAGTAGAGTGAATGGTATTTGATAGAGCGCTTGGCGCGCCTGAAAATTCGCATGAATTATCTACGCCCCTGCCGTTAGTGTGGGCTAGTATGGTTTCCACTATATTGTCGTCTTTACCAAGAACTAAGTCTGCACCCAACTTCTTTGCCAGTTTCATTCTTGCTTCATTGTCCCAATCAATGGCAATTATTTTTGCTGCCCCCATGGCTTTTGCTGCATTTACTGCAAAAAGGCCGATTGGGCCAAGCCCGTGTATCGCCACTGTCGAGTCTTTAACCGGGCCCCCCGTCAAAGTATGAATTGCGTTGCCTAATGGGTCTTGGATAGATGCTAATTCAATTGGGAGGTTCTCTGGTAAATGTCTAGCATTTATCGCCGGAATTGAAAAATATGGTGCAAAGGCCCCGTTTGAATGAACTCCAAATATCTCTCCATTTTCACAAATATGGGCATTTCCTTCATCGCATCTATCGCAATTCCAACATGCAAGATGGCATTCTACCGCAATTTTATCACCTATTTTATGCGTGTTAACATCCTTGCCTAATGCGACAACAGTGCCGCAGGTTTCATGTCCGGTTGTGGTTCCGATAGGAACGTTTTCGGCAGCCCAATGATCCCATTTCCAAATGTGAATATCTGTTCCACATATTGAGGTGGAATGGGTTTTCACCAACACCTCACCCTCACCGCAATCTGGTAACGGCGTTTCAACAAGTTCAAACCCGCCTTTTTCGGCCCTGGTTTTTTTCCAGGCCATCATCGAAGTTGGTAAACTATCCATCTTGCTCACCCGTGTGTCGTTGAAGGCACTCTTTGATAATTCTCTATAAAAGTTAGAATAATTATAAAGAAATAGTTTCCTATTTCTCGGATATGTTGATTAAGGGGTCATCGGTGGTAAAAAACCCGTTGGTGTATCATGAAGTACGTTGTTGTCAGCGGGGGAGTCCTTTCCGGGCTTGGTAAAGGCGTCACTGCTAGCAGTATTGGAGTTTTAATGAAAAGTGCCGGCCTTAGAGTTACCTCAATAAAAATAGACCCTTACCTCAATAGTGACGCAGGAACAATGTCGCCATTTGAGCACGGGGAAGTTTTTGTTCTAGATGATGGCGGAGAAGTTGATCTAGACTTGGGTAATTATGAGCGTTTTCTTGATATCAATTTAGGCAGAGATAACAATTTAACTACAGGAAAAGTTTACTCGAAGGTTATTGAAGCCGAGCGCAGAGGAGATTATCTTGGTAAAACAGTTCAAGTTATCCCGCATATAACTAATGAAATTCAGGACTGGATTGAGCGCGTCGCTCACATACCGGCCGATGGCGATGAACAGGCTCCTGATGCTTGTATAATCGAGTTAGGAGGCACTGTTGGAGATATTGAATCGGCACCTTATATCGAAGCGCTTAGGCAATTTCAATTTCGCGTGGGTCGAGAAAATGTTACTTTTGTTCATGTTTCTTTAGTTCCGGTCATGGGCCCTGTTGGTGAACAAAAAACCAAACCAACCCAACACTCTGTTAAAGAATTAAGAGGGCTTGGTATCACCCCCAATATCTTGGTTTGTCGCTCTACAAAACCTATGACTGAGGAAACCAAAGAAAAGTTAGCTGCATTCTGCCATGTTGCGCCTGAAGCCGTTATGTCAACACACGATGTACCAAACATCTACCACGTCCCACTAATGTTAGAGAAACAGGGCCTGTGCAAGATACTAGACATTGATTGTAGCAATAGCACTGTATTGTCTGATTGGAGAACTATGGCGCATGAATTAGATTTGCTTAGTGAAGATGTTTCAATCGCTATGGTAGGCAAATATACCGACCTTTCTGACGCTTACTTATCGGTAATCAAAAGTTTACAACATGCAGCGATGAAAGTTAAACGGCGTTTGACTATTAACTGGATTGAGGCAAGTCATTTAGAAGAAGATTGGAATAACGTAGATTCGCAAGAATATGATTCAGCTTGGGAATTATTGCGCACTTCGAATGGTGTTTTAGTGCCTGGGGGATTTGGTGACCGGGGTATTGAGGGTAAGATCCTAGCTGCCCAATATGCTCGAGAAAATAGCATCCCGTATCTCGGTATTTGTCTTGGGTTACAAGTGGCAACTATTGAATTCTGTCGCAATGTGCTTGGTATTTCGGGAGCAAATTCCACTGAATTTGATGACAACCCTGAGTTCCCCGCGGTAATCTTCATGCCGGAAATTTCCAAAACCCACTTGGGCGGCACTATGAGATTAGGTAGTAGGCCGACAATATGGCAAGTCGATGATTGTAAAATTAAGCGATTATACGGCGAGGGTGCATCTGTCGATGAACGACACAGACACAGATATGAAGTAAATCCAGACTTAATTGAACAAATAGAAAAAGCGGGTTTGAAGTTTGTTGGTAAAGATGAAACTTGTCAGCGTTGTGAAATCTTTGAGTTAGACTCCCACCCATATTATGTTGGAGTACAATATCATCCTGAGTTTAAATCAAGACCTGGAAGGCCTAGTCCTCCATTCCTTGGATTGTTGATGGCTGCTGCAGATATGAAATTATAATCATACATCAGAGACTCTAATCACTCTAGTGGTCCTGTATCCTTGCAGCATTTTTACAAACTTGCGCTCTCTTAATTCTTGGTCTAGTTCGCTATCTCCTGTATCTATTCTCACATTTGATAGTCCGGTTAGTTTTGCTGGGGTGGCAACTCCCAGGATTGAATTAATACCTATTAGACGAAGTACTGCGGGTGAAAGTTGTAGGTTACCGCGCCCGATAAGGAATCCTTGACCCCCCATTGGCGAGAGGAGGAGGAGTTTGTTTCCGGTATGCTGCTCTAATATCTCAATTAGTTGCTTTTCATTTAGATCTGTATAGATTTTATCTTTGTGTTGAATATCTATTCCCAACAAAGTTAGATCATGGCCGAGTATCTCGCCAATCAGCCTAAGTGTTCCGCCGCTGCCCCAAACTACCATTAAATCTGAATCTGTTTCAATTAAATCACCGATATGCGCAGCTAAACCTTCGATTATTTCTTCTTCTGATGCTCGCTCGACTTGCTGCTTAGAACCTTGCATAAATCTAGGGCTTGCAGGTGTTAATGATTCACCATACATTCGAACTTTCCACTCTCCGGCGAGATAGAGTTCTTCGTCTAAATCCATGACTTCGGTTATTGATGCCATTAAGTCTCCAATAACAAAAGAAAACAAAACTTCTGCTGCCGCATTTGGCGTAGTAGCAAAGCAACCAGAATACATCTTAACGCCCCCGGGAACTCCTATTAATGGTATTTTTTTATCACCAAGCGCATTGACTATATCGCGCGTCGTGCCATCTCCTCCGGCATACAATATTACATCGACTTCTTTATCGATTAATTGGTTAACTAAATCATTAGTGTTTAGCGCAGTTGTAGGGTGTGGTGTTTTACCAATTGAATGAAAGTTGAGGTCTGATAACCAGTCTCCACCCATTCTTCCCGACCAAGTGTATATTTCTGGTTTAATATTAGATCTGTTTAGAGAGGATTTGATTAGTTCATCAAATTTAATCATGCATTGAGTCATTCTTGGCCCGGCTCTGTCCTGGGCTCCTGCCTCCCGCGCTTCTGCAGCTCTTCCATCACTACCCTTGAATCCCAACCTACCGCCTAGGCCGGCATCGGGATTGACCATTATGCCGACTCGCATAATTTTGGGTCCGCTTGGTACTTCATGAATGTCTGTGTCATTACAGTAGACAAAGAAGCAAAGATTTCATTT
>DUJK01000060.1 GCA_013329925.1 Candidatus Poseidoniaceae archaeon | reverse complement strand
AGATACTCCATATGATGATCAAGGGCACGGGACTAGTATGGCTGGAATCTTAGTGGGTGATGGTTACATTGAAGGTGTTGCGCCAAATGTAGAATTAGTAGTCGCCAAGGCGCTTTCTGAAAATGGTAGTGGAGAGGATTCAATAGTTGCTGAAGCAATCGATTGGTGTGTAGACCAAGGAGTACAAATTATCTCATTATCACTCGGCGGGGCACCAGGAATAATTCCGTTTAATCCGTTTTCAGGAAGAGATTCTTCAGATGCGGCAAGTGATGCGATTGATTTGGGAATCGTCGTAATTGCTGCTGCTGGAAATGATGGTGGCCCTGATGATGATGGGGATGTAGCACATCCATCGAGTGAGAGATTAGTCATATCAGTAGGTGGTACGACCCAGACTGGCGAACACTGGAGTGGATCATCTACAGGAGACAATAATGGGAATTTATTCCCACTAATTCTTCCCAGAAGTGACCCCCATCAAAAGCCAGAAATTGTTGCTCCTGCTGAATCTGTTCCAGTAATTAACAATCGAGGAACTTGGCAAATAGTCGATGGCACCAGTGCGGCGACTGTATACGTAACTGGAGCAATCGCATTATTACTTGAGCAAAATCCTGAATTGGGTACTAATGGTGGGCAGGCATCAACAGATACTGTGATCCAAATTAAGCAAGCGTTAATGGATACAGCAAAACCAACTCCAAGTCAAAATGGGCATGATGACGACTATGGTTATGGCATGATACAAATCGCCAATTTACTAGAGAGTTTTGTGTGATTACTTGGGCAAAAATGCCACAATAGTTCCTTCAAATACCGGGCAAAACGCGATGTGATAGTCATTTTGAGAATTCTTGATTAGTTCAATCCAGCCATTAAAACCGTCGACCGTTGCCATCATTTCTTTATCATTTTCATCCACCTCACCTGACGGTACAGGCGGTTCGGTAGTCAGAAGAATCCCATTCTTTGATAATAATTGCAGAGAGTTCTCCATATAGCTGGCTAGATTAGATAATTTTTCATCGACAATAATCACATCATAACTGTGTGCTAAAGGGGAATCCCCTTGTTGCAGTCCAGAAATCGTTGCTGCCTTCCAAGCAATCGATTCGGCAGATAGGGTAGAAAACTCTCCAACTACTATATTGGTCCATGAAGCGGCCTCATATCTATCAACTAAACGTTTGATTATTACCGCAAATTTGTTGCCTTGTTCAACAATATCAAACCTGTCTGGTCGGTTATGTTGTTCAAATAAATCTAACAACCATGCAGTGCGATGACCAATCGCCGCACCAACTTCAAGGATGTTCTTTGGATTAACTCGATACACTGTGTCCCTTATCCTTCTAATTGTTGATAACGACCATGTTGAGAGGCCCATGTGTTGTAGCTGCTCATTGATGTTAGCAGCAATTATTGGTTCGTCCCGTGATAGTTCACTAACTTTAGAAAGTAAATGGCTGAGCAACTCTTTACGACTAGGAATCGTATTGACCTCCTCGCTCATGATTATCCGTGTAGTACACCTCTCAAGAACTCTCGTATCAAAATATTTCATCCGATTACTTGAAACCTAGTGGGCTGTGGGAGAGTCGATAGCATGACTGAAGACATAGCAGAAGACGACTTAGAAGAAGTTGTTGAAAATGTGGCTTTATGCAGTGAATGTGATGAATATGCTGAACATCAGGTACTCAAAGAAAAGTCAGTTGGAACCGGCAAAGACTTACTTGTCAAGTGTATCGAATGTGATTACGTTTACAATCTTCAAATTCGTGAGCCATTATCGATAAAAATTCCATTCATATTAACTGATGGGCCAAATTCAAAACGGGTTGAATTAGATATTGATGATGATGAAATGTTTCTATTGGGTGATGTGTTTCAAGATGAAGAAATGCTCTGGAGTATAAATCAGATAATTGATAAATCTGGGCGTAAGAAAAAATCTATCAAAGCCACTGAGGCATCGATTATCTCCGCACTTAGAACAGATATGGTTAGAGTCAAAATTACCATGACAAGAGGGGAGTTTTCTGACTCCACCTCAATGTTGGTGGACTATGGAACTAAATTCTCCGCAGGTACAATGATTGATTATGCTGAGGAAGTTTGGCGCATTAGAGCAATTCATACCGGAACTGGTAGAACTTTGAAAGGAACTGTGGAGGCTCAAGATATCAAGCGAATTTACCTACATGAGCCACCAAACTTGGAACACTTTGAACCAAAGACACCAAGGGAAAGAAGACAGGCTTGGAAAGAAGGACGCTTAGGTTACAATCCAAATCCAGAATTACCCAAAGAAGTTACTAAAAAACGCGTTACACCAAGTAATAAGCGGAAGAAAAAGAAGCCTCGTAAATAATCAAGGTCTGTTAGTCCATGGCATTAGAAAAGCCTTAGCAACCTGAGCGCCAACTGTTGGGTTTTCTTTTAACCGCCGAATGCTATATTCGTACCACTTTTCGCCATACGGAATATAGACTCTTGTCTTGTGACCTTGAGCGGCTAATTTTCTACGTAAAGGCCCCCTTACCCCTAATAGCATCTGAAATTCATACCCAGGACCTTTACCATTGCGAGGTTTTCCAGCATTTTTCCTTGGATCAGCTATACCCGGCCCCATACCGTATGATTCAAGAGCGGACAACGCATAGTCAATCACCGGTTTGTCATGTGAGGCAATCGCACAATAAGCACCTGCAGATAACATCCTGTCAATACTAGCATTTGTGGCACCAACAATTTCCGAATATCCCGTATGAGCAATTTCTTCAGGCTCTAGGTAAATCCCTTTACAAATACGGTAATCTGCGGCAGGTCCAAGTTGTTGTTCTAGGTAGTCAATGTCAGCGATAGTCCTAAACAATCTTCCTTGATATACAGTGCCCACATTAGTTATTCCCTCATTATGTAAATCTACAACAACATCAATTGTATCTTGAGTGACACGATGATCTTCCATATCCAATCTAACAAACATATCATTTTGTGCAGCCATTAGCACCAAATTACGGATATTCTGATAACCCTTTTCACGATTAATTAACAAACCAAATGCTGTCGGTTTAATGCTGAGGTCTGAATCCAAACCATTGTCAATGATTGCTGAGATAAGGCTAGCATATTCATCATAGAAATACTGTGCTTCTGCCATAGTAGAAATTTCTTCGCCAAGTACATCCACAGTGAAACAGGCGTTTTCTTTGCTTAGTCTTTGCATGACTTTGACGGCATCATCTATTGTATTTCCAGCCACATAACGCCTAGAAACCCAACCAACAAACCACTTTGGCATACGAACTGTCATGCCGACAACAAGTTTCGAAAACCATCCAGTCATGACTACCCCATACGGCTGTCCGCTAGGAGATTCATGAGGGTTGTCATTTCGTGCCTAGCAACTCAAGAATTTGTTTAGTAGTAAGTAATGGAATATTTCTTGCAGATAAATAATCTCTGATTGCTTGTCGCTGCCAACCTCTAAACGCCTTTTTATCCATTGAACAAATTATTTTTCCGCCAGGATAGGCTATTTTTGTTGCTGCTAAAGCCTGACTTATTGATTGACTCCAAGTTCCTCCAGGTGACCTTCCTTCCTCCTCTGGTTTGTCAAATGGTAATGCATATGTGGCTA
>DUJK01000188.1:13144-14615 GCA_013329925.1 Candidatus Poseidoniaceae archaeon | reverse complement strand
TGGTTGTAACTGGAAAGGAGCTAGCCAAGGTTGCAATGTTTGCTCCTTTGGTTTTGGTAAACATGTTAGGTGGAATGCTAATTTTGACCAACGATAATGGCTATGGAGGTACCCCTACAGGAGTATCAGCAGCTCTAGCAGGCCTTATGATGCTGGCAACAGTACTTACCTGTGTTTCTGGCTTCATGCACAAAGACGGAGACAGTGAAGCAACCTCGACTGAGGAGAGTGCTTGAAATGGAACAATTAAAGAAAATTTGTAATGTCAAAGTTTGGCTAATACTGATTGCAGTAATTCACACAGTAGTCGGTGTACTTGCCCAAACAGACTTCTCAGTTGATGCTGAGGCGGAAATGGCCGGAGTATTTTTGGTTATCTCGACTTATCTATTCTATGCGGCATTCTTCACCAACGGTGAGGCGCAAGCGAGACTTGCAGCCGTACTAGCTGGCCCTATCTGGGTATGGTTCATGGTTTGCGCCCTCTTTGAATTAGAAAGCGGCACCGGCTTCGTTTGGGAGTTAGGCCCTGAATTATTACCGCCTTTGGTATTCTGGGGTATGACCGCACTTAGCGGATTGTTACACGGCAATTTCCACAATTTGATGTCTAGTGAAGAAGCGTAATATTCGATTTGATTTATCACTCGTTAGATTTTGGTCTAACGGATTCGACGCGGCGCGATTATATAGGGGAGTTTAGTCGGCAAGATGCCCACGTATGTGAGCATGGAGTTGAAATAATGCCGAAACCTTGGACTTCGCATCTAATTAGAGATGCCTTAGGCGTCAAGAAGTGTAACGGTAGTATGGAAGCTGCGACCGAAGACCTACCTTTGGAAAAGGCAATGGAAGTTGCCAAGAAGAAGCACGGCGAAGGTCATCTGACCGGTGCGGACTTGAAAGCACAAACACGCGAAGTTATTGGAACATGTGTGTCAATGCGTGTCAAGATCGACGGTCATTGGGCGAATGAGGCGCTAGCAATAATCAGCAAAGGAGATTGGGACGAGCGCTTTAATTGAACAAATCACGGACCGCGGAAGAGGATAAAACCTCGCAGACCGCAGGGGTGAGGTAATATGGAAGAAAAAATAACTCAGGCAATAAAAGACGCACTTGAAAATGCGCCAGAGAGAAAATTCGTTGAATCAGTCGATATAACATTCACTATCAAGGATGTCGACCTAAAAAACCCTAACAACCGTATCAAGGAAGAAATTAGACTTCCTTCAGGTCGTGGAAAGGAACTAAAAATCGCAATGTTCGCTGCTGGTGAAGCAGCAACTAAGGCTAAAGATGCAGGAATTCACGTGTTTACTCCTCAAGAAATAGAAGAATTTGGCGGCCAAAAGGGTAAGGCCAAGAAAATGGCCAATTCATTTGACTTCTTCCTTTCAGAAGTCCCTCACATGGGGCTTATTGGACGATATCTCGGTGTAGTACTTGGTCCAAGAGGCAAAATGCCAAG
>DUJK01000188.1:11598-12757 GCA_013329925.1 Candidatus Poseidoniaceae archaeon | reverse complement strand
AAGTCTGGTGACAGAATGACTTTCCATGCGGCAATTGGTACAGCCAAGCAAAGCCAAGAAGAATTGGCCGCTAACGCTATGGAGATTTACAACCGTGTAATCTCTAAACTAGAACGTGGTGTTGGTAATATCCGCTCACTGTTCATCAAGACCTCTATGGGTCCAGCTCAAAGAATTGAGGTGATTAATTGATTCCAAAAGTAATGCCATGGAAGAAAGACACGGTCAAAGACCTTGTTGATTTATTGAAAAGTGGCGACACCATAGCGGTTATTGACATTCACGGCGTTCCAGCCGGCGCAATGATTGGTATGAGAAAGGATCTGCGTGGTTCAATGAAGATACAAGTTGCCAAAAAGCAACTGATGAAGATTGCTTGGGATCAATGCGGATTCAAAGCCGAACAATTAGAAAAATTGTTTGAGGCGGCAGTACAACCTGCCCTAGTATCATCTAGCTCATTGAACTCATTTGCTTTGTTTACTGAACTAAAGAAAACAGAAGCAGGTAGAGCAGCAAAACCTGGCGACATTGCGCCATATCAAATCGTAGTTGAAAAGATGGATACTGGTATGCCCCCCGGGCCAATAGTCGGTGACCTGAACTCTGTTGGAATTCCGGCTAAGATTATGGGTGGTTCAGTCCAAATTCAGAAGCGCACTGTAGTCCTCGAAGAAGGCGAAGTATTCGAAGGTGAAATGGGTATGATGTTGTCAAAGATTGGCATCAATCCAATTGTTACTGGTTTGAAACTTTGCGGTACCATGGAAGATGGCACAATGTTTGAGCCAGCGACCCTAGACATCGACTATGACCAATTCAATTCCGACCTGATTAGTTATGCAGCAGGAGCATTCAATCTTGCTTGCAACATAACATGGTTTACTAGTCAAACCATGCCTACTCTGGTCGCTAAAGCCAGCGGTGAAGCACTCGCCGTGGCTGTCGAAGCAGCAGTGGTCAACGATACCACTGCTCCACACATAATCGGTAGAGCAAACCGTGCTGCCTTAGGCATCGCTGGTTCGCTATCTGCTGACGCACTCGATGACGAACTAGCAGCAATGCTAGGAGCGGCTGCAAGCGCAGCTGCTGCAGCACCTGCTGCAGTCGAGGACGCTTCTGAGGCGCCAACCGAAGCCGCAGAAGAAGAGGAAGA
>DUJK01000188.1:984-11206 GCA_013329925.1 Candidatus Poseidoniaceae archaeon | reverse complement strand
AAAAATATGGAATATGTATACGCTGCTATGTTACTGCACGCTGCTGAAAAAGACATTGATGAGAAAGCTGTTGGCGCCGTTTTGAAGGCTGCTGGCGTAAAGGCTGACGACGCTAGAGTGAAAGCACTTGTTGCTTCACTTGCTGGTGTTGACATCGCTGAAGCTATGACCCAAGCTGTTGCCGCACCTGCTGCCGCTGCTCCTGCAGCTGGCGGTGCCGCACCTGCTGCCGCTGAAGAAGCCCCTGCCGAAGAGGAAGAGGAAGAAGACGACGGTGCAGGATTCGAAGGTCTAGGCTCGCTTTTCGGTTGAGCAAGACGGATAACCATCCGATTTACGTTGCCCAGAGAGGGCGACAGCATATCGACACGGTTCATCGGTCACTCACGGAAAGCCTCGTCCAATGACAGGCCGCTAGTTGAGCTGTGCAAAACACAACGCTAGTTTGTTATCTTAGTAGTCTAAGCGTTGTCAAAGGAAGGCAACATCATGGTACGAAAAGTTACTACTGATTTAGAGGTCAGTGTTTCACCAGTACAATGTGTGAAAGCATTTCGCAAACTTGTTGAACAAGCAGGTTGGGAAATAGAACGGCATGAAGGTGCTAGATTAGTTGATCGGTTTGCGATAATTATTCCAATGGCGCAATCCACTCGGACAATTGGAATCAAAATACTAGACGGGCCACTACGAGGTCTTGAACTAGCTTGTTGGTCAGAAACTAGAGGTTCTCATGGGGCAATTAACATCGCATCATTTCTTTTGCCTGGCGGCCCAAACTTACCAGTTACAAAATCTCTGATTGATAATTGGGTTGCTAGTTTGCCTAGATGTCCTTGGCGGTGGACTTTTGGCGAACGGTCAAAAATAGGTTTCTTACTCCCAGTTTGGCGAAAAGCCAGAAAAAAATTCACCTCTCTCGGTTTTGATACCACTAAAAAAGGCTGGCCGCACAAGTCAAAAATGGCTTGGCCGTTGCCAAATACTGAGGAAGAATAACCTCTATTGATAGGGTAACAAATAAACCGGAGAAATACCGCCTCCCCTTTAGGGGAGGCGTTACGCTGTCGGTAAAATCGTCGAAGAAAATCAAAACCTCCCTGTTCATTGTGTTCCTAATGGTCTCGATGACTTGGTCTGCCGGAATCAACGATATTGTTTCCAAATTCGAGGTAGAGAGCGAACTTTCAGATAGTTCAATTCTTGAATCGAATGCTGGTTGTGACACCTTCACAAGGGGCGCAGGCACGCCAATTTATGTTGACCCAATCAATGGTTCAGCGACTTGGTCTGGTACGGTAAACTGTCCTAAAAATAGTTTGAGTGAAGCAGTTTCGGCTGCGATATCCGGTGATGAAATCATTCTCCAATCTGGTAATTATCATGATAATGTCACGATTGACAATTTAGACGATCTACTAATTCGTTCTGCAGATGGCGCCAAAGTTGTATTTGATGGAACCAAAAGTATCTCAGATGATATGGATGCAACTTGGGGGATTGCAGATGGTACCGGAATTCAGGAAGTTGACTTGCCTCAAGCAGGTTGGCAATTATTCTACAATTATGATGAGCAAGTACCGGCTCGTTGGCCAAACGCTCAGTTCTCTGATGAAACAGTGTTCAACCGTTCGTACTGGGCTGAGGGGACTTTGACCAGTAACAACGGCGCTTACACCAAAGGCTGGCTAACCGATGCTGGACCAGAAGCCGGTGTTCACAATGGTCTCAACGAGACCATCAACGCCACAGGATTAGACCCCATTGGCGCAATTGCGATTCTCAATCTTGGCTCATTTCGCAGCAATAGTCGTGAAATTACTGGCTGGAATAGCGCCAACGGGACTTTCTCTTACGACCCATCTGGAGTTTCTTGGAAAAATAAACACCATGCTTACTTTTTGGAAGGCAAGCGCGAGTTAATCGATATTGAAGGCGAATGGTGGTTTGATAATGATAACAGTCGTTTGCATTACAAGACTCCAGGCGGCCAAGATGCAAACAACTTGGATTTGCGAGTCAAGGTCCAACCATTTGCCATTAGCGTTGACAATTCTGACCGTGTAACGATTCAAGGCATTGATTTCTTTGGCACAACAGTCAACTTCAACAATTGTGACAGATGTAGTTTTACCAACTCGACACTCGAATATCCAAGTACCTCAAAGCGTGGACTGAGCATCGCTGGTGAATCAGAAGATGACCGCTGGATGACCCGTTTCTATCGTTGTACTAACACTTTTGTTGACCAGATTTCTATCACCGATACCGACGGTGGAGCGCTTGAATTCCACGGCTCTGGCGGTCAATCAAACAACAACACAGTCAACAATTCTTACTTCCATGCTATTGATTGGACGGCAGCTGACCAAAAAGGTTTGATGACGACAGTTTACGAAGGTGGGCGTGACATGTACTTTACCAACAACAGCGTTCACCTGACTGGCGCATCCTCGGTGCTTTCCATTGGTGATGCTCCGAAAGTTTTCTACAACGATGTTTGGGATGTCGGACATTTGCAAAGTGATGGAGCAGTTGTCCAAGTTATGCAGGGAGAAGCACCCGGCGCAGAAATCGCCTATAATTGGATACATGATATAATCAAATATGGCGCTAGATTTGATGCACCGATAGGAGAAGCAGGAGAAGGTCGAAATGGAACGATGCACCACAATGTTATCTGGAATGCAGCTGGTGGATTGATGGTCAAAGGGGACTATCATGACATTCACAACAACACCGTATTCAATTCTACTGGCAAGAACGACATCATCTTCTTGACTGATGGCGACATTAACAACAAGAATTCAACACTCCATCGAAACGCTGTCGATGCAGTAGCCGACCATCGCTCGGGTGACGTACATGCATACCCTCTGCCAGACGGCACACATTGGAACAATTGGAACGGATATACCGAAGGTTATAGACAATCAATAGCATCAGGATATGGAAACTCTAATTGTATAATCTCAGATTCACAGTCACTATATTGCTGGGGAAATAACGAATATGGAAACCTTGGCAATGGTCTTCATGGTAATGGAGTCTTTTCTTCCCTACCAATTGAAATAACCTCATTTGGAGCTGGACTTTATCCAGTTGAAGTAGCGACATCCGCATACCATTCTTGTGCAATTCTAAATGATGGAACTGTTAGTTGTTGGGGCAGCAATAATTTTGGCCAGTTAGGAGATGGTACCCAGACTGACAAATATGTCCCTACTCCTACAGCATCTTTAGGTGTCGGTGTGAAAGCAGTCGATCTTGCGTTAGGTGGGTTTCATACATGCGCACTTCTTGACGATGGAGATGTAAAATGCTGGGGGCGAAACGACAACGGTCAACTCGGAGATAATTCTCAGATTGCCAAATATGTTCCAACTTCTTCGACTGGATTTACAGGCGCATCTAAGGCTATTGTAATCGCGGCAGGGTACGAGTATACTTGTGCAATAATAATAGATGGTTCAGTAAAATGTTGGGGTAAAAATAACTTAGGCCAACTTGGATATGGGACTCATGGGCAATATTCTTGGTCTCAAATTCCATATTCAATCTCTGCTTTTCCTACTGGACTATACGCTGTAGATCTCGATGCTGGCTATGCCCAGACATGCGCAGTGTTGAACGATGGAAGAATAATGTGTTGGGGCCAAGGTAGTAATGGTCGCTTGGGCACAGGTAATACCGCATTGCAAAACACGCCAACCTTCACAGCATCTCTTGGCGTCAATAGATATGCCAAACAAGTTGTTCAAGGCGGCGGCCATGGTTGTGCAATAATTGATGATGGCACAGTTAGTTGTTGGGGTGGCGGAGAGTCAACCGGTACTGGAACAACCAACGATGTGTTAATTCCAACTACAACTGATAGTTTGGGTGTTGGCCGTACAGCTCAAGCATTGATTGCCGGTTCTGGACATACTTGTGCAATTCTTGATGATGCAACAATGGCCTGTTGGGGATTTGGCAATGTCGGAAAATTAGGTAATGGTGCAACCAGTAATCAATTATCGCCTGCGCCAGTCACAACAAGTGGAGTTCCTCAAAATTGGCAGATCAGTGATTTCCTAGTCGATGCTGACAACAGGGATTTCAGGCCAAAATGGGGCTCACCACTACATGTTCTTGGCGCCGGTGCTTATGATGCCGATGATGCAAATCCATGGTCTCCGGGCATAGATTGGACTTATTCTGCAATATCTAGTCCGACTGTTGGTTGCACTGACGAAGGTGCGCTGAATTATGACGGCAATGCAGAATTCGAAGATGGCTCATGCTACTACTTGACAATCGCATCAAGTACAACAAGTGCACAATTATCTGCATCTACTCCAATGACGCCAATTACCATGACACCAACAACTTCCTACGTGACAAATACCTCATCTCAACCATTTGACTATTCTCCACACGGTATTGTAGTGCACCAAGATGCAGATATCGCAATTGATAGAAATGGTAATTCTCACATTTGTTTCCGCACTAATGCTGGTAATGGCGACTTATTCTATATGACTGATGTTACAGGCTCATGGGCATGGGAAGGAGTAGATGCAGGCTCTACAAATCTTGGTACGGAATGCCAGATTGCAATAGACTCAAACGACAATATTCACATTATTTATCAAAAAATAACCAACATGAATATCAAATATGCGACAAGGGCAATTTCCACCGATGGATCTGTTTCAGGATTAGGAACATGGGCCATATCCAACGCCGTCAGTCTTCCCGAAGTAGGAAGTTACATTTCGATGCATATTGCTGAAGATGACACTGTTTATGTTGCTTACTTCCAAGGACCTCCAGAGGGTCAAGATTTACTGTGGAGTAAGAAAATTCCCGGTGGTTCATGGTCTCACGGAACAATCGACACATCGGGTAATACGGGCAGGTATAATTCGATTGTTTATGATGAGCTAAATTCAGCAGTTCATGTCTCTTACAAGCGAGGTGATACCAATAACTTGAGGTATGCAGTCAAGGAATCAGGCAGTTCATGGGCTAAGCAAAATGTCGACGCCACTCAGTCAACTAACGGAGATACTTCCATTGCTATTGATTCAAATGGCTACGTCCATATTGCATATTCCAATAATGCTGGCAGTAAGATACTTTACTCAACCAATTCAGCAGGTTCAGGCTTTGTCACAACAACTGTAGATGACGGAGCTGATGGCCAATTTGGACTAGTTTTGCGATTAGATGACAACGATAATGCCCACATTGCCTATCATAATGGTAATGGTGACACATTGAATTATTCTTCAAATGCCCAAGGCTCATGGATAAGTCAAATCCTTGATGGCGACTCATCAAACGTTGGTGAGGGAGTTGAAATGGAACTCGACACAAATGGCGACTTATTCCTCACTTATCTTAACATGGACGATAATCAGAGAATGGTTGGAAAATTCCGTAGCCTTGCCAATACAGAGACCTATGAAATTCATCCGGACTTACCTTCAGGATTATCATTTGGCGCCAATAATGGAACTATTTGGGGCACACCTACTGCAGGCTTCTCCGCCACAGATTACACAATTTATGCCAACACAACTACTCAATCTGCTACTACAACAGTTCAGTTGATGTCGATGTGGCAAGTTGAGCCAAGTGTTGCTGGCGTTGAGGTGATGAAAGATGACACAATTACTCCAATTACTTTCAATTGGACAGGTTGGTCTTCGAGTGTGCACAACAGTTCGAGCGTGGCATATAATGCTGGCCAATCTGGTTTTTACAATAGCATAGTCACCGATTCTAACAGTAAAGTGCACATAGTTTCATATCGGGCTGGCTCAAAGGAGGACCTAAGATATACTACCAATGAATCTGGCTCATGGGTTACCACAACCATCGATTCAGACATGCGAGTAGGCCAGTATTGTAGCATTGCGATTGACTCATCTGATGGTCTTCATGTATCTTATCATAGGAATGAAGGCAATGACTTGAAGTATGCATACAAGGCTTCAGGTTCTAATTCTTGGTCAAAGGAGACCATAGATACTAGTGGGGGAAAATATACCGCAATTGCCATTGACTCCAATGATAACCCACACATCTCATACCGCGAGAGTGGTGGAGAGTTTACCCATGCGACATGTACGGGCAATTGTTTGAGTGCTTTATCTTGGTCATTCTCACCAATTATTACAGGAGTTGATGTTGAGTGGGGCTCGATTGCAATTGATTCAAGCGATCATATACATGTCGCCATGTACGATGCTACTTCAGACGACTTGCATTACGCTACTGATACATCCGGTACATGGGTTAGTTCAAATCTAAAAGACATATTTAATGCAGGTGGAATGGCTTTGGATATTGCGGTATCTCCAATTACTGATGAGCCAGGAATATCATATCTTAATGCCCACACTGATGATTTAGAATACAAAGTGTATGACGGTTCTTCTTGGTCTACCGAAGTAGTTCACTCTTCAGGAAGTGTTGGACGATACAATTCTCTTGCCTACGATTCTCAAGGCTCGGCCCATATATCATACGAGATGAATGGTGCTGCGTTTGATAATTTGTGGTATGCTACGGATGCTACTGGTTCATGGGTCACTAAAGGAATATATATTCACCCGACTGAAAGAACTGGTTTGGACACTGCAATCACAGTAGATGTTAATGACGATATTCACATAGCACATCGTAATACTGTCAACAGTGGCAATCTTTACCATGAAACAATTCAGGGCCATATAACCAGTTCATCGCCTCGTTCAGCACTAGATGGTGCAACATGTAATTTCTCACCTTCTCTACCAACTGGTCTTAACGTGCAAGCCGGGACATGTACGATTTCAGGAGCACCAAACATACCACAAGTCAACACTACTCATACTATTACTGCAACCTCCTCAACAGGTCTATCGTACACCGGGGAATTCTATCTTAATGTGATGGCTCAAACTCCAGTTATTTCCTATACAGGGTCGCCGTTCAGTTTGACCAAAGATGATGCAATCTCAACAATCACTCCAACTAATACAGGGGGTGCTGCGACCTCTTGGAGTATCTCTCCAGTAGAACCAACCGGACTTACTTTTGATACTTCAACTGGAGAAATTACTGGAACCCCAACAATTCTGCAAACCTCACCAGTAACTTACACAATTACCGCAACCAATACAGGTGGTACAGATACAACAACAATTTCACTTTCGATTTTAGAACAAGTTCCGAGTATTTCTTACTCAACTACTGTATTTGACTTGATTGTAGGTGAGGCAATGAATTCAATCACACCTTCCAATAGTGGCG
The DNA here is from genome assembly GCA_013329925.1 of Candidatus Poseidoniaceae archaeon. GTDB lineage: Archaea > Thermoplasmatota > Poseidoniia > Poseidoniales > Poseidoniaceae > MGIIa-L1 > MGIIa-L1 sp8734u. The sequence goes on along the minus strand of DUJK01000188.1, from coordinate 3,922 downwards.
GAGCGGCAACTTCTTGGAGTATTTCTCCAGGCGTTCCAACCGGGCTCACTTTCGATACAGCAACAGGTGAATTATCAGGTACACCAACCGCCCAGTCCGCTTCTCAACCATATACTGTAACAGCGACAAATTCGGGAGGCACTGATACTGCAACTCTAACTATAGAGGTGCAAGTATTTGCCACACTGACTTCTAGCGTAGATGGTATTTCAGATGTACCAAATTCAACGATTACTCCTATTACATTCACTCATACAATCAACGGTAATACCAGCAGTCCGGCGTGGACTACAGGAGTTTCTACCAGTTCTTCTCAAGTTATTGACGGTTCATTTGCTCATGGAAATGATATTGCTCAAGGACCTAATGGTGCAATGGCCATAGTTGGCTATGAGGCAACTTCAGATGACATGAAACTGGCGTATTATTACGATGGAAGTTGGACAACTTCTGTAATTCAAAATTCAGTAACTCCTTTGCGATATCCAAGTATTGGTATAGACTCGACTGGAGTGATTCATATAACTTACTTGGACATGACAAACGATGTCTTGCGTTATGCTACTAATGCTAGTGGTACTTGGCAATTAAGTGATATTGATACTACAACCGCATCAGTATCAAATCTAGCAACTGGAATAATTCCAGGAACCGATTTGGCTATTGATTCAACCGATAATCTACATATTGTATTCTCAACTAAAGACCCGACCAATAACAAGCAATCAATAAATTATACAACAAATCAAGGCGGTTCTTGGGCTTCAACAGTAATTTCAGATATACTAAAAGATGCAGTTGATCCTGCAATCGCCCTTGATTCAAATGATAAAGCTCACGTTTCATATTATCGTGATTCAGGTAGTGATTTAATTTATGCAACTAATGAAGGGGGTGCTTGGACTAGAGAGATTGTTGAAGAAACATTGAATGTAGGAAAATACTCTTCGATTGCTGTAGATTATAATGATGAAGTGCATATTTCTTACCTTTACGCCAATAATAATGACCTAAAACTTGCATCAGGTTCAGCAGGCTCATGGTCAATATCGACTGTTAAAGCAAGTCACAATGTCGAACACACAAGTATTGCTGCAGATTCAAATGGCGATTTGCATATCATTTACTCATATTCTGACTTTGCAAATAACAAGAAATTATATTATTTTACTAATCAAAGCGGTAGTTGGGTCTCTACAATTTTAACAAGTGATGGTGGATTATCATGTTCAATGATAATTGATGCCAATGACGATATTCATATTGCACATGCCGATCCTGCAATAAATACAGAATTAGAATATGCTACTATGCCAGGCTCAGGTAAAGGTGTCAAGCAACATACAACTTGGGAAATCAGCCCGGCCTTACCTGCTGGCTTACACATGAATTGGCGTAATGGTACAATTAGCGGCACCCCAACTTCGATTTACAGCAATACTACTCATACAATCTATGCAAATATTAGTGGCAATTCGGTCAGTACTACAATTTACCTTGAATTCCAACTAGGAGCGCCAAATATTTCCTATGTTCAAAACGATCTTACTCTAGATATAGACGTTGCAATGAGTACAGTTTCACCAAGTAATTCAGGGGGAGCAGTTGTAACCTGGAGCATTTCACCAAGTTTCTCTAATGGACTTAATTTCGATACCTCAACTGGAGAGATTACTGGTACTCCAAACCTAATCCAATCACGAACTGAATACACTATAACTGCAACTAATTCAGCTGGAACATCAATAACTTATACCAACATAACTGTCAATGATGCAATTCCCATAGTATCCTACAGTGCCCTTGTTTTAACAAAAGGTATAGCCATGACTCCAGCCATACCCTCCTCAACAGGTGGTGCAGTAGTATCATGGTCCCTGTGGGGCGCTACGGCGCTACCTGCAGGTTTGTCTCTTGATCCATCAACAGGTGTGATTAGCGGAACTCCAACAACAACTACAACTACATCATACTACGTAATCAATGCAAGTAATAGCGGCGGAAACGCATCAGCAACAATCCCAATTACTGTAAATGAGCAAGTACCAAGCATTTCGTACACACAAAATAATCTCACTCTAACAAAAGGTACTGTAATGGGAACTGTTTCACCAACTAATTCTGGCGGAGCAGTCACGACCTGGAGCATTTCACCAGGTTTCTCTAATGGACTCAATTTCGACACCTCAACAGGAGAGATTACCGGAACTCCAAACTTAATCCAAACAAGAACTGAATACACTATAACTGCGACAAATTCAGTTGGCACATCAACAGCCTTTGTCAACATCACCATAAACGATGCCGCACCAATAATATCTTACTCACTTGATGACATTTCAGCAACTATTAGCGTTCCAATCAGTCCACATTCAAACCCGACAAATACTGGTGGCGTGGTTACAAGTTGGGAGATTTCACCAGACCCGGGGCCACGGTTCCATTTCAGTGAAATCAATGGAGTAATAAGTGGGACTCCAGGTGTATTATTGGCTAGAAGTCAGTATACAATCTACGCTAACAACTCTGGTGGCTCATCTGTCGCTTATGTCAATGTAACAATCAACGATGCTGCACCTGCTATTTCGTATAATCCGGACTGGTTTGAATTAACCAAAGATGTTGCAATGTCACCAACGGCAACACCATCCAATGCTGGTGGTGCGATTCCGTCAACTGTTATCGATTCAACCGGCATTGTTGGAGGATATTCATCCATAGCCATTGATTCAAATGGATATAAGCACATTTCTTACTATGATGCTACCAATGTGGAACTCAAATATGCTACCGATAAGAGTGGTTCTTGGGTCACCATTTTGGTTGACGCAATAGGACATGTTGGACAATATTCTTCCATCGCCATCGACTCCAACGATGCTGTGCATATTTCCTACTATGATTCTTCTCATGCCGATCTCAAGTACGCCACCTGTTC
>DUJK01000188.1:0-659 GCA_013329925.1 Candidatus Poseidoniaceae archaeon | reverse complement strand
ACCTGTTCAAGCGGTTGCACAACTACAAGCAATTGGAACGTTGTTTCAGTAGACCTAGCAGTTAATGTAGGAAAATACTCTTCGATTGCCATCGATTCCAACGATGCTGTCCACATTTCTTACCTTGATTCCACCAATTACGTCCTCAAGTACGCCACCTGTTTAAGCGGTTGCACAACCGCAAGCAATTGGAACGATGTTTCCATTGACACAACATATGCTGTGGGATCATGGACTTCAATCGGCATCGGTTCCAACGATGTTGTCCACATTTCTTACCTTGATGCCACCAATCACGACCTCAAGTATGCCACCTGTTCAAGCGGCTGTACAACCGCAAGCAATTGGGACATGGTCTCCGTTGACACAACAGGTGATGTGGGAACCTATACTTCAATTGCCATCAATTCCAATGATGCTGTCCACATTTCCTACTACGATACCACCAATGGCGAACTCAAGTATGCCAGCTGTTCAAGCGGTTGCACAACCGCAAGCAATTGGAACGATGTTTCAGTTGACACAACAGGTAATGTGGGTTCGTGGAATTCAATCGCCATCGATTCCAACGATGCTGTGCATATTTCCTACCGTGATTCTACCAATAACAACCTCAAGTATGCCACCTGTTCAATCGGTTGCACAATTGCAAGCAATTG
>DUJK01000172.1 GCA_013329925.1 Candidatus Poseidoniaceae archaeon | reverse complement strand
TCGTAATATTTGTTGCCATTTTGGTCGGGAATATATCCCATGTGTAATAGTGCGCTGCGTTGGAACATGTGTACTAATTGAAACAGTTTAGTTGTGTCTTCATCGGAAAATACTTCTGCCATAATCAAATCACCTAGCCTTCATTCAAATAATTGATTCAATAACCAATCTGGGTCAAATTGCTTCAAATCGTCGTAGCCTTGGCCAACTCCGGCGAAAACTATTGGTCTTCCAGTAGCAAATGCGATTGATAGTCCTGCGCCGCCTTTGGCATCAGTATCTAATTTGGTCAGCACCGCTCCATCAAATTTCATAATCTCTTGGAACATTCTTGCTTGATCTACTGCATCATTACCGGCAAGAGAGTCGCCGACAAATAACGTCAAATGCGGGTTTGCAACGCGTCGAACTTTGTTAAGTTCATTCATTAAATTGGTTTTGTTCTGCATTCGACCTGCGGTATCGACTAGCACAACATCGATTCCACGCGCTTGAGCGGATTCAATGGCATCTCTAGCTACTGCTGCAGTATCGCCGCCGCGTTGAGTGGATACGCATCTAATGCCTAGGTTCTCACAATGTGCCTCTAACTGCTGGATTGCACCGGCTCTGAACGTATCACCGGCAGCAGCGATAACTGTGAGATTATTATTTTGTAATCGCTTAGCAATTTTAGCTGCGGTGGTAGTTTTCCCTGTACCATTTACTCCAACCAACATAATCACTACCGGAGTGTCCCCTGCCTCAATAAAAGATTGAACTGAAGCATCAAAATCCCAATACCCTGCTGCGAGGAGGCCTTTCAAAGAGCGCTTCAATGCCGCTTCTACAACCTTGGATAGATCTGCCCCCTTTCTCAGCCTAGAGCCGATTAAGTTGACTTTCAGTGCATTGATAACCGCGGTTACTGCGTCGCTAGAAATATCTGATTCTAGTAAGACCCACTCTAATTCTTCTAACATATTATCCAAAGCAGCACTTGGTTTGATTACTCGGCCGCCTTGTTCCACTACCCCTCCACCAAGCTCTACTTTGATTGTTGAGCCCGCTTCTGTTGCTATTTCAGCCGACTTAGTCGATCCTTTTGGTGCTTGAGCAACTTCTACCAATTTTCTTCCGGTTGTAGTTCGCATCATAGACAAATCGACTTTCGAGCCTTTTGGACGGGCAACTTCAGAAGCCCCTCGCTTTTTCATTGACTTTTCATAACTTTTTTTTGCCTTTTCAATGCGTTTTTGTTCTTTTCGTTGGCGTTTCTTTTCTTTCCTGGAAAGTTGGCGCGGGATTAAATCTTCATCATCGTCGAAATCTTCCCAATCGTCATCCTCATCAACTGCAGCATTGGCATTGACCTCATCATCTAGAATTTCCCAATCATCTTCATCAGTTATTGGACTTGTATCTTCTGGTTCCGGAATTGAAGTCGCCTCCTCAGTGAGAGATGCGGTTTTGGATTGTTCTAGTACGTCTAGGGCTTCGTTCGAACCTCCTTCTGCCGAAATTGCATCGGTATCGACTTCATCGACTACCTCAGACAATCGTTTCTTGAATCTGTCGAATAAACCCATTAAATCAACTCAGTCGTCCAATGTTAATTCACTACCAAACATGCTGCCTCTGCGACGTTGTTTTGGGGCTGGTTTGTTAGACTCGGAAGAGGGTTTGTTTGGGGCTGGAAGAGGGGTTTGGTTTTCTGTCGCCTGAAGTTTCTCGGCTGCTTCATTGAATTCCTTGGCTAACTGGCCAAGCTTTTCTTCTATTGAGGTTGCTTGTTTCAGTAGTGTTTCTTGCAAATCATTGAACTCAGCACGTCTTTTTGCAAGAATATCTATTACGTCTTGCCAATTTCTTTCACCAAAAATCCCACTGCCAAGATCAACCATTGCAGTTCCTGCTGATTTAGCGTCATGTCGGTAATTCAAAGTTACTCCTGCACCTATGGATACGTGGGCTTTTGACTCTCCGCCTTCTGCCATGGAAATTAATCGACTGAGGACTTCTTCGGTGACTTGATGTTCGTTGATGACATTGACTATCTGGTCCATGCGTCGCTGCAACTCTTCTAGATGTTGCCGATGGCTTTCTACTAGGCGAGCCTTGTTTTGAAGTTCCGTTCGATCTACCATTGTATACAACTCGCAACTGGAGCAGGATTAGAAAAATGCGTCGGTTACTCTTCTTCAGCAGCAGGGGCGATTGGCCCGCCTGCAGCTGCGATTTGCTCTCTAAACACGTGTAGAATTTTTGGTTCTGTAGAAGTTCTTGGATCAATCTCATCAACAGACTCGATGTCTATTACTCGTCTCTTAGCCTTGTGCCTTGAGCCGATTATCGAGTAAGCCATATGCTCTGCATCGGCTTTACTGTCTGCAGGTAGGTCGAGACTAAACTTGTTACGTACGCTACCGAATGGTGCTATTCCGGATACTCGATATGCCTTCATCGAGTCGGCGACTTGCACGGCTGGTTTAAAGTTCCCGTCGCGTAAAAAGTGACGATTTGTTGCGAGAGATTGACTAATATTGAGGTTTTGTCCCACCTTATGCGGGGGTTGGTGATGGTAATCATGATGCTTCTGTTGCCGCTTGCTAGCGCCATCTCCAACCCCTCAAGTTCTGACCTTCCTGAGTTAGATGTAACTGGTTTAGAAGTTGTTTTAACGCTTGAAGATGAGATCTGGACACAAGAATCCTGGATGGATTTGGAGTCACGCGGGTTAGTGCCACTGAGAGTCTTATCAAAAAATTCGGTTTTGGTTTGGTCTGAAGAAGCGATTTTGCCGAGTAGTGAATTCAAACTGCGGATTGCTGAGAAAGCCGAATGGCGAGGAGATGTTGCAGGATTGGGAGTGCAAGAGGGTTTGGTGAAAATTGTCTTAGAGCCCCGATTGCCGGTAACTGCATATCAGCAAATCGCTGCCTGTTTTGCCTCGTTTGGGTTAGATGTAGTACTGCCAAATAGTTACAGTGCAGCCCCGTTTGATTTCATTACAACATTGCCAGCCGATGTATCAATCGCTGATTTTTTATCAATCCAAGGAGTTTTGTGGATAGAGCCGGTCTTGGATACTAACTCGCGCAACCTAGCAGCGGCAGGATATATGGGCAGCAATCAAGCAGCATCTCACTCGCCTTGGGAATTTGGTTTGAATGGAGGTGGTGTGATTCTTGGTGTCGCCGATAGTGGTATTGATTTAGATCATGCTTGTTTTAGAAATGCTACCGCGATGGGCAGTATCGGGTCTGAATCTAATGGACAAGATGTTGTTGTCAGCCCTTCGACCACACATCGGAAGATTTTGTTATACAATTCTAGTATCGATGATGGGGATACTCCAGGGCACATGGATTATCGGCATGGGACACATGTAGCTGGTTCACTTGCTTGTCACGATGTTTATGCTTATACTGGCGGGCAGAAGCCGACAAACGCATCGACTATGTCTTATGGTGCGAAAATAATATTCCAAGACATCGTCTCTGCTGACGGGTGGTCTCCACCTGAAAATGTAACCGATTTGTTAATGGAGAATTCACTAAATGGGGGTATAATTCATTCTAATTCATGGGGGGATGACACTACTGCCTACACAGCGAGATCGGGTGATTTTGACCTCTGGGCTCTTGAGGTGCCGTGGTCTCTAGCATTTATTGCGCCTGGTAATACTGGGGCTCAATTACTTGAACCAGCAAATGCGAGAAATGTTGTTGCGGTAGGCGCATCAACGAAATCTGCATCACCAACGCTGTGGCCGTCTTCCTCAATAGGCCCTACCGAGGCTGAGACGTTTGGAATTTTTGCTGTGGCGCCGGGTGTTTCGATCAACTCTGCTAAGGCTGATGGGATTGATGATTCTCTTAACAACGACATGCGGTCCTCGAGTGGAACAAGCATGGCTACGCCAATAGCAGCTTCGTTTGCCGGAGTTCTTCAACAAATGGTCGAGCAAGGATGGATTATGGGCTCTAATGAGCCACTGAACATAGTAAATATGTCTGACATCTCACCAAATTGGTCTTCTATTGCAATGGAAGAGGTTGGTTTAGGGTATGGTTTTGCCCCTTCAGGGTCGTTAATACGGTCGCTGTTAGCACTGGCAACCGTTGATGTTGTTGAGGGTGATGATTACTTTACAAGAAACAATGACAGTGGTTGGGGCGCATTGAGCCTAACTGGATTAATTGATTTTCAAGAGTTTGAAACTAGGCTTGGCCAAGATAATCTTACACCTGGTGAGAATTTATGGATTCATGACAGTTTTCGAAGTCAATTAAACATCAGTGACTGGTTATCAAATCGCTTACAGGGCGAGGCTAGTCAAAATATTGGCGATATCCCATGGAATGGTTTTGGGGCCGAGGGCCCATTTCTGCAAACCGGGGATGTTTGGGAAAAACGACTAGTGCCGGAAGGCAATGAAGATTTAGAGATCATTATGTCCTTTCCAGCAAAGCCTGAGCCTTTCATAGTTGATGACTTGCAATTAGTAGTTAAAATGTCAAATGGCTACTCTGCTGTTGGAGGTATTTATGACTATGATGGATATTCTTCCCTCACCTCTACCCTTGAATTAGATGTTGATGGACTTATTAGTTCAAATGAAACCAGTATTGGTGTCAAAATATCTCAATTAGATTTAGTTGGTGTTGAGTGGATAGAGGTTGCAGTTCATGCAAATTATATCGCCCCGGGAAATAGTCCTGGGACTGTCGGGGTTGATGGCAATCGGCTCGGGTTTGCAGTTGCGGTAAAGGGCGTAGTCAGAGATTCAATAAATTGGGAAGACAATGACGGGGATGGTATTGCTAACGCCGAAGATCTGTGCCCCAATGAACATCCACAACAGTATGATATTGACTTAGATGGTTGTAGTGATGATAGTGATGGTGACGGGATTGATGACCAATATGATTTGTGCCCGATGATAAATCCTGGAAGTTTTGACAGTAATCTTGATGGATGCACGGATGATTCTGATAAAGATGGTATTGGCGATGATGTGGATGTATGTGTTACTGAGCCCGTCAACGATTTATTTCCCGTAAACTCAACTGGATGTCGGCCTTTGGATAATTTAGTATTAATTTCCAATGTTAGCATTGATGGTTTGTCTGATGATGTTTGGAATGACTTGCTTAATGTCTCATGGGAAATTAACGACTTAGATTTCGACCCGTATCTTACCGGCTCGAGAATTATGATTAACCAGACAGGTTCTCAATCATATTTCCCAATACTATCCTGCTTGGCTCAAGATGTGGCACTAATTAATGGAGTTCATTCCTGTTCTTGGCAGGCACCTGATGATTTCCCAGTGTTTAGTATCGTTGGTATGAATCTGCACGTGCAAATTTTTGCTCAGAGCCTAAATGCCTCACCCAATGCTAATGTTGACATTCAATACCTTGATTCTGAGAGATATTTTAGCGCCAATAATTGGATTATTGATGAGGGGTCGGATGATGAGGCAGCGGCAGCAAATCCGGTAAGGGCAATGGGTTGGGGGATAATCACCATTCTAGGAGTTGCCCTAATTGCCAAACGGTTGTGGGATTCAATGAAAGATGATGTGGATAGTGAAGAAGAGGGTCATAATGTAGGGGGCCCGTTTGTTAATTATGATAACAATCGTAAACTTTGAGAGGGTTTTACTGGTTTTAGGTTGTTTTCACTGATTTTTGCGGTGATTTTTCGGTAAGCCGACAAAAAATACCCTTTATGTCGAATAGTGTTGTGTGTTTTTGTAAAAACGGGCAACTGCGGCTCTTTTCTTGAAATTACAGTGGTTTTTACCCCTTTGGCAACAGGGTGAACCTTGAAGTTCAATGTCGTTTTGGGTAAGTTATCCGCATGCGGATGGTGAATAATATGAGTGACCGCCTATACGTTGGAATTGACCTAGGAACATACCAATCTACCATATCTTCGAGTGCTGGTGCAAGCCACACAATCGAAACTATTGTAGGTAGACCGAAAGACCCTGTTGCAAGAAATTTTCTGGGACGAGATGTCCTGTTTGGAAATGATGCTTTGAAGAATAAGTTAGCTTGTAATCTATACCGCCCTATGGCCGCCGGTGTTGCTCAAGATGATGAGGCAAATCTGGCTGCTGCCAAGGCATTCGTATCACATCTACTTGAGACTGTAGACCCTGAAGAATATGATGAAGTGTTTGGGGTTATTTGTTCTCCAAGCCACGTTTCATTCACTGACAAATCAAATCTTGTTGCAACATTAAGAGGTCAAGTCAACGCTATCATGGTAGTAACTGAGCCATTTGCAACCGCATATGGAATTGAAGAAATCGCTGGTTCAATTGTTGTCGATATTGGCGCAGGAACGACCGATATCGCAAGAATTCACGGAACCTTCCCAAGCGATGAAGACCAAGTAACTATTCAAGAAGCCGGTGACTGGCTAGACCTTGAATTGATGGAACTTGTCAAGAAAAAGTACACTGGTGCCCAGGTTACCAAAGATATGGTGCGAAGATGGAAAGAGGCCTCATCTTATGTTGGCATGGATGCTAAAGAGGTCATGGTTGAGCTTTCTGTCGAAGGTAAGAAGCAAGTTGTCGATATTGGTGACTTAATTGTTGAAGCATGTGAGTCAATCATCCCACTAGTTGCCAATGCAATCAAGAAGATTGTCGCAACTGCTGACCCTGAATATCAACCGATATTAAGAAACAACATCATTCTATCTGGTGG
>DUJK01000001.1 GCA_013329925.1 Candidatus Poseidoniaceae archaeon | reverse complement strand
GCCAATTGCAAGGTATGGTCCATTTGTAATGAATACCAGGCAAGAAATTCATCAAGCAGTAATGGATTTTCAAAATGGAACTTTGGCATGAACTTAGTTTGATTGCTCAGACCAAGACATGATTATCGTGCTTTCTGCACTTTGTAAGTGCTCGGCAACAGTTCCTTGTCTAACTCCTAACTCTTCAGCCAACTGCCTTTGAGTGCACTTTCTAGGGGTTTGATAATATCCACGTTTTACTGCTAAATCCATTACTTGTTTTCGTCTCTCTGGCAGTTGTGGTGCAGCAATCCAATCAGCCTTCAAATTCTTGGTAATTCTAACTTTTACAGTATCAGGTAGTTGTTTTTTGATTCCATCTCTAAAATATTTGAGTCCGTCTGTTGTACCATGGACGGTAAGAAATAGGCCATTACTATCACTAAGTATCGATGGTGTTTGAATCCAACATTCATCAATCTGGTGTATTAAATTGAGTATCGGACCATTCAGTCTTGCAATAACCAGAGCGTTATTGTCTTGATTTGAAATTACTTTAATAACTTCTAAAATACCCTCGATAGTGAAATTCTCTAATTTTAAATCACTATTCAATTCTAAGTTTAGCATGTATTCAGGTAATTCTCCTGACCAAGAAACGGGAGAAACTAGTTCTATTTTTGGAAAGAAATTCGTCAAGATTAGTCCAGGTGCACCTTTGGCTTGTTCTAGTGTAACTTTGAGTTGTAAAAACCGCAAAATCTGGTTAGACATGACAACCTCTCATGAACGGCTCATGCCACCTACATATCAATGTAATGATTAAAAAAAAATCCTAGAAATAAAAGTTTTCTAACATTAATGATAGGAGGAAACCTCAAAAGAGCGACTTGGGTGGAAAACTCATTCAGTAGGTGCCGATATGAGTAAAATCGATGATTTCATGAATACTATCAACGATCAATTAGATGCTGTAAATGAATTAAATTCTTTTTTTAAGTTCGGCATTTGTATCGTCCTAACGGTTTTGGCTTTTCAAGTTGTAAAGTACGGTATTGTTAGGCCATGGGGACGCATTGTGATGTCTACAGACACTGCATGGGATGATAAATTACATCGCCCTGTAGCGACTAGAGCCTACTTTTTCCTCTATGTTGGTTCTGCTCAACTAACTCTATTATGGGTATTTGAAGGATATTCATTCAATGACACATTAGACCCTATTTTTTCAGCCATTTACATATTGCTGGCTACTTCAATTGCCAGTGTTTCGATTAAACATATTATTCCAATGGTAATGGACCGGTTCACTGAGAAGTCAAGCGTTACTGTATCTGGCAGCAATCCTCTAATTACTTTCACCCTTCGATTTATTGTTTGGTTCGGTGGTCTTTATCTTGCACTTACTGAAGTAGGAATCCAATTATTCGGTGTCCTTGCTTCATTAGCGGTATTCTCTTTAATTATCGGTCTTGCAGTACAACAGACTCTTGGTAATATAATCAACTCTTTCTTATTGGCAATCGACCGACCATTCGAAATTGGTGACCGTATTGAAGTCGAAGGTACATGGGGGTCAGTAGTCGGCACTGGTATTCTTTCAACCAAGGTTCTTGACCGTGATGAGCGTTTGGTAGTTATTCCAAACAATACTTTAGTCCAATCAACTATTATCAATCACGCTCGTGGTGGTGGAGATGGTGTCGCACGTCGTATTTCGATTGTCATCGATGTTGGAGTTGACTATCGTGAAAGTACAGAACACGTTAAGTTGACAATGGTCAGTATCGCAAGAAGATGCGAATACATCATGGACACTCCAGAGCCTAGAGTTCTTTTGACTGAACTTGGAGACTTTGCTAAAGTGTTCAGATTATTTGCTTGGGTTCATGATTACTCGGATGAGCAATTAGCTAGAGACTGGTTGCTTCGAACCATTGATAGCGAGTTCAGTGATGAAGGAATCAATATTCCTTATCCAACATCAGTTGAATTGTCTGAGAGTGTCTATGTGCAGGCCGAAGAAGCCAGACAGAAGGCAGCTACTCGTAGAATGAAGCGAGAGGAAAAGAAACATCTTGATGAGAGAGAAGAAGCCAAAGAGAAACTTGAGAAGATCCAAGAGAAACTCAAAGATGTTAATTTGGAAGGCAAGAAGAAGACAGATCTTGAAGAAGAGGCAAGGAGACTTGAAACTGTCATCAACATGTTTGATTCTGCTTGAAAATAAGTGGGGCCGTTCATGAAAGGGTGAATATATATGCCCTTTTTTCACTAAACCTGTAATATGCAGCGCAGCGTAAGCCATGGAAATACAGTAAAATCGGCGTTTTTGATTATTATTATGATAATCATGACTCAAGTCGGGTACTTAGACCTGATAAATAGTCCAAAAACCGGTAATGATTCATTTGATGAGGAATTATCGGTGATGGAGACAGGTGGTTCAAGCAATTCACCTACTACTGAGATTAGACATAGTTACCAACTCGACGCATCAGGACTTCATACATGTGCGATTCTGGACAACGGTTCGCTAATGTGCTGGGGATTGAATAATCGCGGACAAGTTGGGGATGGCACCACCACAAATGCCCATACACCGGTATTGATTGACCTTGGCAGCGGTATAACAGCTACTGAGGTAGTAAACGGCTATCGTCATACTTGTGCTACTCTGAGCAACGGCTCACTGATGTGTTGGGGAGAGAATACATATGGCCAACTAGGTAATGGCCAACAAACTCAAACACAAACTACTCCGGTGTGGGTGGATTTAGGAGTGGGTAGAACTGCGACAAGAATTGCTGCTGCCTACGGTAAAACTTGTGCTATTGCTGATAACAGTTCACTCTATTGCTGGGGCAGTAATACTCATGGAGCACTGGGCTATGGAGATCAACTAATAACAACTCAAACGACTCCAGGCTGGGTTGATTTGGGCGGAAATGGCGCAGTAGCAGTTGATGTCGGTGACATGAATGTTTGTTCGATTCTCAATAATGGTTCGCTTTACTGCTGGGGCAGCGATGCCTATGGGCAACTCGGTCGCGGCGGCCCTTTTCACTCATCAGGCCCCCAAGCCAATGAGTATGCTCCGCTCTGGGTAGACCTTGGAGCCGGTAGAACTGCTGCGCAAATATCTCTGGGAAGCCAACACATGTGCGCAATTTATGACAACGGTTCACTCTACTGTTGGGGACATAACTCGAATGGTCAGTTGGGTAATGGTTCAGGAGGCTTTATGCAAACAATTGGTACACCAAGTTGGGTTGACCTGGGAGCAGGTATCACACCAGTTGCAGTATCTGCTGGAAGTTTTCACACCTGTGCTATTGTTGACAACGGCTCATTATATTGCTGGGGCGCTAACGGTTATGGCGGACTTGGTATCGGATCAACACAACCCGCTTATTCACCTACGTGGGTTGACCTTGGCGTTGGCAGAACAGCATTAGCCATCTCTGCTGGAAGCGACCACACTTGCGCCATTCTTGACGATAGTTCCTTGACATGCTTTGGACATGACTACAGTGGTGCCCTAGGTAATGGACCGGGTCAAAGCGATTCATCGGTTCCTGGAATTGTTGATGGCGGTTTTACCTGGGACAATTCAACCGGTTCTAATAGCGGCAGTTCTGCTACTGACTTAATTGCCAGTTCAGAAGGTGCAGACCTTACAGTCGGCCAGGCCATGACCAACATCACCTTCC
>DUJK01000027.1:2618-3508 GCA_013329925.1 Candidatus Poseidoniaceae archaeon | reverse complement strand
TTTGATAGATAGACAGCCAGTGCTCAAGTAAGGAGAGATTCTTGAACACATTACTTCGCCAGTAATAGGGCTAGACATCCCCTTACGATAGCCTCGACCTCGTTCATTGAGAAATGATTTCAGCGTCGATAGGGCTGCTGCTTCTCCGGGAATCGGGCGATATTCTAAGCTCCTTGTGTCAAGTCCAAGTTCTTTCATTGTTGGAATCTCATCACTATGGCTACCGCTTGGTGATGGCATGGAACTCGGTTTAGGGAATAGTTCCGCACTGACTCTTTTGTCGCGATATTTCTTCCAGTCGTCTCTGGTTTTGAGTTTTCTTACAACGCCATTTGAGGGATGTTCAACAAACTTTACTCGATTGAAATCACACCATTCAGCAACCTGTTTATCTCTATCCCAGGACCACTTTAAGCCAGTTTCTTCGTTAGCAATGATTGAATCAATATCGTATTTTAGATTCAATTTTTCTAATGCCTCAAAGATATTGCCATAATTGAATTTAATAACGCCACCAAGTTGGTGAATATCTTTACTTAAACTACGTAAACAATCTAACTCCCACTCGATGTGAATTGCTGAAACATCCAAGCGAGAAATACGTTGTGAATCTAAATTAAACAAACAAATTATTGGCAAATTGCGGTTGATTGCATCGCTGATGGCTGCGTTATCATTGAGACGTAAGTCCCTTTTGAACCAGACAACATTAACCGACACATTGTAAAAATTGGCTGTTCATGTATTAAGCCCTGTATGTGAATTATGATTGACCTTTACTTGCGGACTTGGAGAGAAGTCCGTCAATCCACGAAATAACAAAAGTTCCACCCTATGAGTGATATATTCTCAAAGTGTGGCCAAAATAATGGAAATAGAGGCTCGCTCCA
>DUJK01000027.1:0-2227 GCA_013329925.1 Candidatus Poseidoniaceae archaeon | reverse complement strand
ATTTTAGTCATGAATTCGATTGCCCTTTTCTTGGGCAATGTTGCCTACTTTGACATATCTTTTCCCGAGAATGCAAATTGGCTCGACTGGTTGGTAGCAATTCTAGGGGAAATTTTCGCAGACCAGAAATTCATGGCACTTTTTTCTCTGCTTTTTGGCGCCAGTATTCTTCTGTTTTGTGAAAGGGCTGAGGCGAAAGGATATTCTTCGACAAAGCTGAGTTTATGGCGCAATTTCTTGCTCTTTCTGATTGGAGGTTTTCACGCCATGTTGTGGGAAGGAGATGTCTTGACAATATATGCTATGTGTGCTCCTGTTTTACTAATGTGCAGAAAGTTTTCTCCAACCCTGCTTATTTGCCTGGGATGCCTTCTTTACTTGACGCCAGTTATCACTAATTGGTATCTATTAAGCACGGTGGAGGCCTCTGGTTTCCGAATGATTTGGGATAATTCATATCTAGAAAATTCATCGGCGGATCTCGACTTAATCGGTCTTGGTATGATGTATGAAATATTTGCTCGGGCATTGGGTATGATGTTTATCGGCATGGGGCTGTACTCAAACGGCAAATTGGTTAACATTGATTCGGTGAATCAAATTCTCTCCCGCAGCATTGCTCTTCTTATTGTTGGAATTTTATTATCAGGAGTCGGTCTGGTATGGACTTATCTCAATGACTTTTCTACCGCAGCCATCATTCAAGGAAATCTTGCCAATACTGTTGGAACAATTCCAGTGGCATTAGGCTATGTTGGTTTGCTCATTTGGTGGAATGAGCGGACCAAATCATTCCTCCTCAAACGAGTACAAGCCCTAGGAAAGACGGCGTTATCTAACTACATCGGGCAAACAATCGTTTGTTTGAGTCTTGCTGCGGTTATCCCTCAAGCATGGTTGAGTCGCAGCATCGTGTTTTTACTCATCATCGTCATCTGGTGGCTACAGTTGTTCGTTTCCCAGCAATGGCTCAAGCGATACAAATTTGGACCAATGGAGTATCTTTGGAGATGCGTTACCTATCGTCGTATGATGCCATTTATTGTACGGCAAAATTAGCGAAGACTGACGAGTAATTGGTCCCCGCTCCCGGACTTGAACCGGGGACACCCTGATGTCTGCTGAGACGTTTTTATTACAACTACAGTCAGGTGCTCTACCAACTGAGCTAAGCGAGGTATTCCTTGCCAAAAGCCTCCCCTACTTAATTCTCATCAATGATTTAACAAATCGGTAATCGAATAAAAGGCTTGAAATTTGACTCAAAACAGGGTTTTCATCCCTTACCTTAACAAGGGTCGAGGTGACAGGATTCATCTGGAGTTTGAAGAGATGTTTTCACTTGCAAAATCGCCCATTTCTACTACTCAACTATGGACGCGGTTAAGTATGGTAAGAGTTGCCTTGCCGACTGGGATGGGTGAACATGGCGAACGGTAGCGCTTCTAATTCTGCTAGCAGTAGTGCGGGGTCGCATCAAGACCGCGCCCTTGCTGATATGATCAACGGACTAAAGCAGGATAGCATCAACCGTGGTGCAACCGCGTTAATGGACGAGGATGTAGGTTCTTTTGGAGTGCCAAACCCGCGTATTCTAATCGTTGGTTGTGGCGGGTCAGG
The DNA here is from genome assembly GCA_013329925.1 of Candidatus Poseidoniaceae archaeon. GTDB lineage: Archaea > Thermoplasmatota > Poseidoniia > Poseidoniales > Poseidoniaceae > MGIIa-L1 > MGIIa-L1 sp8734u. Next base: position 607 of record DUJK01000027.1, on the reverse strand, counting down.
AAATAATACCCTCAACAGAATTACTCACCTTGGCGTAGAGGGTGCAGTTACTGTTGCGATCAATACCGATAAACAACATCTCGACCATACTCGTGCTCTACAGAAACTTCTGGTTGGCCGTCACATAACCCGTGGACTTGGTGCAGGTGGCGACCCTTCTACTGGACGACGTTGTGCTGAGGCCGGTCGTGAAATGATTAAGCGCATTGTGTCTGGGGCCGATTTAGTATTCATCGCTAGTGGACTTGGCGGTGGTTCGGGAACTGGTATTTGTCCGATTGTCGCTGAAGAAGCTAAGGCTGCTGGAGCACTGGTTGTTGGTATTGTTACTACACCATTCCACGTTGAGCGCCGTCAAAGAATGGCTCGAGCACTGGAAGGGCTTGAATCACTACGCCGAGTTGCTGATGCAGTACTGGTGTTAGACAACAACCGATTACTACACTATGTTCCAAACCTACCGCTTGATGAAGCATTCTCAATTATGGACCAACTAGTTGCTGAAATTGTCAAAGGAATTGTTGAGACAATTACCTTACCTTCACTGATCAATCTTGATTTCGCTGACGTTCGGGCGATCATGGCTAATGGTGGAGTAACTATGATG
>DUJK01000079.1:629-3981 GCA_013329925.1 Candidatus Poseidoniaceae archaeon | reverse complement strand
TTAGATAGTCGTTCCACTAACCTTTCATCGAGTTCGTAATCACTAATTGATAATTTAGCTACTGGGCGAACAATGGTGATCTCTCTGGCATCCGCAAACGGTGGCCAAGTACAGGCGATTCGCAAATCGCCTAGTTGAACTACTTGGCATCCTTGACGATCAATCTCCAAAAAACAATCGCTACGTTGTTTGTTTTGGTGTGCCAAATCAACTAGCTCTTCTTGTATGGCTTCTAAGCGCAGTGTATCCCACTGTCCATCGCTTTCTTCGATTTCAACAAGCTTCAGTTCGCCTATAGTGCCACGCTTGACTCTAGGTGGACAATCGGCTTTGAGAAAAACGGTATGAACGTCATCCATCAATAATTGTTCAATTAGGATGGGTAACTCTGGATGGTCGCCATGCTTAGCCATGCTGTAATGTCAATACACGAAGCCTTTGACCCTTCGCATGGAATAGTAGCCTATTGATTAGTTATCATTGGTGACTGTTGGTTCCATCATTTCAATAGTCCACCAAAACGTTCCAACCGTTACTAGTGAAAGCCCGTAAGTTCCAACGCGTGCTTCGGTGCCCCACATTGTCATGCACCATTCGGCAAAAATTATCGTTACAACCAGAAATACCACTACAGTTAAAATTCCGTATGAATTTAGACCCAGATAAGTAAATGTTGCGTCCTTGTTAGAAACCGCCCAAATAAAGCCAACTAATGTTGATAGTGCAATCACCGTCCATGCGGTACTGAAGGCATCTCTGGTAGTGAAAGCGACTAGAATTGTTGCAACTAACACAGCAGTCATTAATCTTTGAACTGCGGTGAATGAAAGTCCCATGTTACAATCGAGAAGGTGGATATTATTGAATGCTATCCAAATCAAGGCGATTTAATGAAAATTCCTAATCCCGCCGCTATTTTATTCAGGACGCCCATTAGTTGAATTTATTCTTTCAGACTCTATTTTTGCTTTATCCATCCATTTCATGCTCCTAAAGATAGACCCCGCAGACGGATAAACTACTGGCTTTGCCTCTCTAGCAGTCTGTGCTAGAGCGTATTTCCATTCCGTTGTAAGGGGTAGTTCGGAATCTTCTATGGCATGCTGTTCCTGATAGTTTTGAGTGCTTACCAAGATGTTGTGGCTGTCCTTGGTATGGACTGTTATGGTGCCTTTAGATCCGGTGAGGATAATTTCTCTCACTTCTTTTTCACCATTCCAACCAACATCGATGAGGGCTTCTTTGGTGCCTGGAAACTCTAGACAAATTCTTACTCCATCTAGAGATTTTTGAGCATTGGAACGAAGGCTGTCTATTGACAACCGAGATGGTTCACTCTCACCAAAGCAAAAACATGCTGTATCAATACCGTGAATTGCTAATGCTTCAAACAAATTAGAATTCTGTGGGGGTTTTCTTGTAGTGATTCGCGAAAAATCAACACTTTGTAATTGCCCAATAGTGCCCGAATCGATTAGTTCGTTTGCCTTCAGTAGTCCGGCGTGGAATCGCAAAATGTGGCCAATTAGTAGCGTACCGCCAAGTTCTTGGGTTTTAGCAAGTATTTCGGCAGCTTGGGTTTCTTGTAACGAAATTGGCTTTTCAATAAACAGGTTTGTACAGTAATCGAGTAACGAAATAGCCAGGTTATGATGGGTGTCAACGGGCGTTACGATGGCAATGACGTCTAACTTTTCTCGGTTGACTAATTCTTGCCAATCCGTGGAAAAGGTGGTCAGTAAATCAGCGAATTCAAGCCCTTTTTCTGGGTTTATGTCGCATCCATGAATCTCTGAAACAAAGCCCTCTTGCTTTAGTTTGGCGAGGGTTTTGAGGTGAACACTGCCCCAACGGCCACAGCCAATTATGCCTACCTTCGCCCCCATGTTGTAATCATCTGTAGGGTGTCGGTTTGAGAGGGTTGCCCTGAGCGTCGACATCAACGAAGGTAAATTCTGCAGGTGTTTGAAGGTGTGCATAATCACCGAGGTTCTGTTTATCGAATCCTTGACTCTGGTATACTTCAGGAGAAAATGAATAGCCCTCGATACCAACATATTCTGCCCGAGAGACACGGGTGGTTATTCGATGATAGCCGTGGTGCCACAAAGCAAGGGCAGTAATTGCGTCTTGGCTAGTGGCGATTCTGAATGGTATTTTTGGGAATGGGGGCGTTACACAGCTATCTGGTACCAAACGGTTGTCTTTCATTTGGCGTTGTTTGTTAATCCATTTCGCCATGAAAAACCACCGGATTCTTCGATGTGCTCGGTTGGTATAAGTCGATTTTACGAGATATTTTTGTTCAAAACTGTAGATAATGTGTTTGATTTCATCCCACACCTTACGAGTTATCACGTAGCCCCAGAAATGTCTGTTAGTAGCAATCAAGTGATTTGCTTGGCTCTTTTGCTGTTCTATTGGATGCTCGTTGATATGGTATGCTGTGATTGTCCCGATATCATCGTATTTACTAGCCCAATCTGCGATGCTAAATACGGTGTCGACATAATGCTCTCCAAGCACTAAATCATCTTCAAGAAGTAGTATTCGATCATATCCCTGTTCGTCGAATAACCTCCTGCGCGCATCGATTAGGTGCCTCCCAATCCCCCAGTTATTGGCTCGACAAACGATCGTTGCATCGGGAAATTTAGAGTTAGCGATTAACTGCTTAATTTCCGCTTGCCTAGCATCTGGGCCACCATCAACATAAACATGCAAATCATGTTCATAGGCGGCTTGATTCTTCTCTAGACTGGCCAGCACTTGAGAAAAATAGTCAATCCTATTGAAACCCAACAAAAGGATTGCTGATTTCAACGATCTCACCTATTCAGCCTCTATCCGGCGCTGAGCCCTCGTCTTCCATCGGTTTATCTTCTCTATCAGATTCTCCGCTGGACGATTCTTCCTCTGTTGTTTCTTCTGCTGTATCTTCCATAATCCAGTAATAATTGTCATATGGATTCTGATACTCAAGTTGAATACTTGCAGCGTTCTCCATGGTGGTCAAATTTGTGGCAGTTATGCCATTTGCCGAAATCGCATAGATGTAATCACCCATAAAGATGGAACGACGAATGTTGTACGAGTTCCACCAGTACTCTTCAGAATCATAGAATTCAGAGTGGTCTACTTCACCATATGCAGTGAGACTTGTTTCTGTTACATTAGTAATCATCAATTTGCTAACCCATTCTCTGTCACAATCGACATATGTTCTCGTTTCATAATCATAATAGCCGCTGGTGTAGGTATTCATCGGAATTGCCACCATTGATTTTGGCGCCCAGTACTGGAAGGCTTTATGCTCGTAAGTTGCTTCAGAGCTTGACCAAGACCAACATGG
>DUJK01000079.1:0-239 GCA_013329925.1 Candidatus Poseidoniaceae archaeon | reverse complement strand
GAAACATCAAACAACGACAAACGAACGTTGCTCCAATCCAATCCTTCACCGGTCTCTAAATCCGCTGGACCCATTCCAATGGTTAACAGCGTGTTATTGGATAATGGATGAATGTAAGTTGATACTCCTGGTATTTTCAACTCGCCCATGACTGTTGGATTAGTTGGGTCGGACAGATCTATGGTCCAAAGCGGGTCCATGTTCTCAAAAGTCACGATGTATGCTCTATCTTCAACAAA
>DUJK01000107.1 GCA_013329925.1 Candidatus Poseidoniaceae archaeon | reverse complement strand
ATTAAGCATCTAAATGGTAGCGAAACACTTCCCCAAAGAGCTGCAGATGTGGTTGCATGTATGCAAGTAAATCAAGATGCTAGAGAGGCATATTGGGGTGCATATCCTAGTATGATTAATAAATCTGATTTAATGGCCTGTTCTATAGATTGCGCAATAAGACGAGATTGAATAGTCAATATAACTTGAAAACAAACTATTGATTAATCAGCACTGTTTGGCAATCCTTGGTGCTAAATTGAGAAAGATGAGTAATTTGATTTCTATTGCAATGGTTTTGATAATGCTGATGCCTTCACTGGGCACAATTATTCCAGTTAATTCGGAAAAAAGTGAAGTTGAAGAAGAACCTTGGTGGATTGACACTACTGTTGATAGAAATAAGAATGGAATAGGAGATATGATTGAAAAGCATATTGATAATCCTATATTATTACAAGACGGTACTCTTCCAATTATTGTTGATTTTGACCACACTCCTGATTCAGAAGATGTATTGATCTTAGAGCAAGAAGTCTCGTTTGAACATGAATTTTTCCTTCCAGGTATTGACGCTTTAGCGGGTAGATTACCAGTTTCAATGCTTGAAAAAACAACTCAAATACCAGGAGTTGTAATGTTAGAACTTGATGGAATAATGTCAATTCAGAACGGTGATGCAGTAGTACTGCACGGCGTAGATACCGCTTGGCAAGAAACCGGATATGATGGCTCAGGAGCAACAGTAGCAATTATTGATACTGGAATAGATGGCTCTCACGCCAGTCTAGATGACCAAGATGATGACAATTCAACTAATGATCCGAAAGTGATTGCTTTTTACGATCCTGTAAACAATCCTAGTTTAACCAACGGAACAGAGGTTTTTCCTTATGATGACCAAGGGCATGGTTCACACTGTGCTGGAACTACCGCTGGAACAGGCGCGCCAACTTATGACAACCCAGGGATGGCCCCTCAAGCCAAGTTAGTCGGTGTTAAGGTTCTTGATTCAGGTGGTTCAGGCTCATTCGCAGTAGTGATGGCTGGAATGCAGTGGACCATCGATAATCGATACAAATTCAACATCAGAGTTGCATCAATGTCTCTTGGTGCTTTTGGAATAATTGAGTGGCAATCATCTGAAGAAGACAGTGTCAATAGAATGGCTAATGAAATGGTTTACAATGATATTACTCTGTTCATTGCTGCTGGCAACTCCGCTGGCCGAGGAACAATTGGTACTCCGGGTAGTTCCGAAGATGCAATTACTGTAGGTGCTTTAGACAAAGACTCATCTATTGCAGCATACTCTAGCCAAGGGCCTACTGAAGAGAATCGAGTGAAGCCAAATATTGCTTATGTAGGCTCTGATGTTATGTCAGTAGCACACAATACTGGCGATGGTTATACCGCATTTTCTGGAACCTCGATGGCTACCCCAGGCGCTGCAGGAGTGGCAGCATTGATGCTTCAAGCAAATCCTGATCTAAGTCCATTTGAGATTAGGAATTTCATGCAAGAGACTGCAGAATATCGTTCTTGTACATACATGGGAGACCCAGCCGGAATCGACGGTTGTGACGATAATGATGTTCAAAGCGTGATAACTAAAAATCGTCAAAATAATGTATACGGCCACGGCGAAGTTAGAGCTTTAGAGTCTGTTTTAGCAGCGGCAGAGAAATATTACTTATTTGATAATTCAATGAGTATTCAACTAGAAACCGACCCTACACATGACAACTTTCATACCCATTTATCGCCTAGTGATTCAATTGCTTTTTCAACATCAGGCGGAATTGAAACAATTCAATGGAGAAGTAATCATATCGTTGATGATTGGACAAATCTACAAAGTTTTCAGAATTCAGATACCAACGGCGAAATAGCTGCAATAGACATAATTAATCAATTGAAATATCTACCTGGAATTGAACTAGATGGAAATCACACAATTTCAATTCGCGGGCTAAAGTCCAACTCTTCTGGAGGGCACTCGTCATCTCCTTTGGTCACGATTGACATTATGATGTATGATTCAGCATCTGCATTCATGCCAGAACCTGAGGAAACACCTGGGTTCACATTTATCTCAATTTCGATTGCTACTGTTGCCGCACTATTCATCAATCGAAAACAACAAGATTCTTCTGAATCAATTTACGATCTGGATTAATGTATTTTTTAAAAATCCACTATTTCAGTACTTCCATCGGCGGTGTTGTAATCAATGAGTATGTCTACCGTCAGTCATGGGATGGTTGAAAGACCCTAGCGGAGACAATCACCCCAAGGTCGGATTTACTTACCGGATTATGAGAAGATTTTCACGTTCATTGATGTCAGTTTGGTTCCGCGAATTAGATATTGTTGACAATGAAAATATACCTCCTGAAGGTGGTTTAATGTTCATTGCTTGGCATCCCAGTGGGTTGATTGATCCGATGTTGATGCATGCATCATTGCCAGGAAGATTATCGATTTTGGCTAAACATACTTTGTTCAAAATACCAGTGTTAGGAAAATTAATTCGTTCATCTGGAGCTTTACCGATCGAACGAGCCAAAGATAGTTCAGATAAAGAACAATCAAGAAAAAATAATCAAAAACTATTGGCAAAGGTTGGAAATGAAATTGCATCAGGTGGAAGATTGTTACTATTCCCTGAAGGTGCAACTCATACCGGTTCATCAGTCAAGCGAGCTAGGTCTGGAGCTGCAAGAATTATGCTTCAAGCCATTAGAACCTCAAAAGAATTAGGAACTCCAATTCCTAGAATTATTCCAGTAGGTCTTCATTATTCAAATTCTCAAAAGTTTAGGGAACGTGCTGCTGTAATACTAGAGAGGCCAATGGAATTACCAGATATACCTGAAGATCAAGAAATGGATAAGCAGTGGATTGAACAGGTTACTGAATCAATCGATTCTGAATTAAACAGAGCAAGTCATTCCAAGACTTCATGGGAAGAAAGACATTTGATTTGGAAAGCGCGAAGCGTAGTCTACGCTGAAAGAATAAAACAAACGGGTGGGAAAATGAAGAAACCTAGTTATTCAGAATCAGTTATCGGCGCTAGAAGAATGCGTGCAGGATGGGAATTTGTCTCCAAAGAAGAACCTGATAAAACAGAAAGTCTAGTTACAAAATCTATAGAACACTTCGATGAGATTGAGTCCTTAGGGCTTAGTCCGTTTGATGTGGCTGCAAAACCAAAAAAACCATCATTTTTGGGTTATTTTAAGGCCATCAGTATTTGGATTTGGTCAGCAGCTTGGATGTTAGGGCTTGTTACTTGGAGTGCAGTGATTGGTAATGTCCCTCCTTACCAAGGTAATTATGCTGTTATGTGGTATCTGAAAAAAGGGAAAATTTCAGCCCCAATTCAAGGTACTATGAAAGTAATGTCAGCAATAATCATGTTTCCAATTTGGTGGATAACAGTTTCGTTACTGATGACATGGTTACTATTATCGCCCTCAAGCCCTGTATTCTTATTGTTAAATATGCACTGGTTGTTGGCTAAATTAACGATGCTGAGTCCAGTTTTGGTATTCTTAATTTTCTTAGTTTGGTGGCCGATTTCAGGAAAAATGCATTTAAAATTATATTCAAAACTCGTTCAAAGTTGGCGAATGCTAAAACGATGGCAAAGATGGCGTGACAAGACTCTTGACTGGAATTTATTGCAGCAAAGACAGCAAAAAATAGGAAGTGAGTTGATTAGCCTAGGAAATAGTTTAGTATTGCCAGGAGATGCTGAATGGGTTGAACCAAAAACAGGAAATGATGATAATTTGAGTGTTCGATATAGAAATTGAACATAGTCATCCAAACCCTATATTGATATGCGGCTTTCTCTACGTCTCCTCGGGTGAGAAGTTTGGTGGGTTCGGAATATGTTCCAATGACTCCTAAAGCACCATCTGAAATTTGGTCTGCTAAAGTCAATGGTGAATCAGTCGAAGTATTGATCCCCTCCAATGCGATATTACTTGATGTGCTAAGAGATGAAGTAGGAACTCTAGGTGTCAAAAGAGGTTGTGACTTAGGAACCTGTGGATGTTGTACTGTGATGATTGATGGAGATGCAAGACTTTCTTGCCTTTGTCTTGCGGGCCAAGTTTCTGGAAGTGATATAATTACAGTTGAAGGTTTATCAGACGGTGCTCATTTGGCACCGATTCAAACTTGTTTTGCTGAACACGGAGGCTCTCAATGTGGCTTTTGTACACCCGGATTTTTAATTAGTGCCCAAGCCTTGTTGACCACGAATGATTCTCCCTCTGACGCTGAAATATGCTCTGCAATTGAAGGTAATTTATGTCGATGTACAGGATACCAACAAATCGTAGATTCAATAAGGTCAGCAGCTGAAATACATAGGGGTGAAGTAGAACCCGCCTCCCCAGCCAGTGACCCTCATCCTAATCCTCATCCAGAAGGTCCAGATCAACCATCTATGCCGCCGGGTCATGCTAGGTGATTCAAATGTCTGCGGGATATCGACAACAACCTAACTCCTCCCGTAAAGATGGTAAGAGAATTGCTGGGAAACAAGTATTCCCTCCGCCGGGTTCTGGTGGATCAAAACCTGTTATGAAAGAAAGAGATTTGAATTTTATACCTGAATCTGTGGGTGGCAAGGAGCATCAACCTGCAGGTTCGCATATTCATGACCGAATAAGAACAGGGACAATAGTTGGTAAACCACTCCCTCTAGTAGATTCAAATGCTAAAGTAACAGGTCAAGCATGGTATGGAGATGATGTCAGGCTACCAAACGAATCAATTGGTAAGATTTTACGTTCTCCTCATCATTATGCAAAGATAAAATCGATTGATACAACAAAAGTTGAGGCGCTTCCTGGGGTAATTGCGGTAGCT
>DUJK01000088.1 GCA_013329925.1 Candidatus Poseidoniaceae archaeon | reverse complement strand
CCTAACTCAGCGATGAATAATTCACAATGGCAAGATCTTTTTGGCAGGATTACTCAAGAGCAAAAACAAGAAATATGGCAGATTATCGCTCGATCACTAAGTGTAGATCGTCTTGCTAGGCAAGATAAGATTGCTACTGATATGATGCGAACCTCCCAAGTCAAAATGTTACTTGGAAGTTCGGGTGAAGTTGAAATCAATGACTTTGGGGTGAAATTTTGGCTTGACGTAACCAAGGTCATGTTTTCCTCAGGCAACGTTACTGAACGTCATAGAATCGGCAACATTGACATGTCGGGAGAGATTATCGTGGATGCATTTGCTGGAATTGGTTACTACAGCCTACCAATGCTAGTGAGAAGTAATGCTGAGCATGTCTATGCCTGTGAGATTAATCCAAACTCAATTCAGGCATTACAAAATGGTGCTAAATTGAATAATGTAAGTAAGCGACTAACCATCCTTGAGGGCGATAATTTGTCAACTATGAAACAGGTTTATTCAATGGCAGATAGAGTTCACTTAGGCATTTTACCTTCATCAGAAAAGGCTTGGCAATCAGCGATTAACTGCTTGAAATCTAGTGGTGGTAAATTACACATCCACATGAATGTTGAAGAAGAGAAAATCAACGATTTTGTCGTATACTGCATTGATAGTATTGCTAAATTAGCGAAACAACTTGGCCGTAAAGGCATTGTTTCTGCCGACCATGTTGAGAAAGTAAAATGGTATGCGCCAAGAATACGACATATCGTCATTGATCTCTCTGTCAGGTGATTAAAACGAGCCTGGCGGTGGAGGGCCGGCTGGCCTGTCAGGTGTAAGGTCAATGCCCTCCGCTTGAATCAACATTGAGAAATCATCTTGATATGGTAGCTTATCTGTTTCTTGAACTGAACTTTTCTTTCGGAGATAAACGATAATTCCTACACTAGCAATGCCGGCAAAAATCATAATTCTGATAATTAAATCAAACCATGAGTCCATATTTGCATTATCTGGGAATGTATCATAATAATTAGCAATGCCATCACCATCTGAATCATACTTGGCCTTGGAATCATTAGGGAACAAATCTGAATTATCACCCAATCCGTCATTATCTGTATCATTCCACTCTGCTCTATCATCGGGGAATGCGTCTTGATTATCACCTATCCCATCGACATCTCGGTCATAACATTCAGCTGGGTCATCAGGCCATATGTCTTGGTTATCCCCGCACCCATCGCCATCAGAATCTAGCCATTCAGTTGGGTCCATAGGAAACGCATCAGCATTATCCCCTACCGTATCGCCATCGGTATCATTCCATTCTAATGGGTCACTGGGAAAAATATCCGTATTATCACCGTATGTATCATTGTCAAAATCATACCAGTCTAGTGGATCATTGGGGAATAAATCAGCATTATCACCATAGCCATCTCCATCAGAGTCAGCCCAGTCATCAATATCATCGGGAAATAAATCTGTGTTATCAGAAAAACCATCACCGTCTCGGTCTGGGCAACCTTCTGGAGAAAGTGATAAGCCGAATTTTGTCGGGCAAGCATCGCGATTATCGCCAAACCCATCACCATCATAATCCAACCACTCGGTTACATCATCGGGAAATTTATCATAATTATCGCCGTAACCATCCCCATCAGTATCAATGCATTCTGTTGGGTCAAATGGGAATTGATCTGAATTATCGCCACAACCGTCAGCATCACCATCACTCCATTCTGAAGCGTCTAGAGGGAATTTGTCAATTCCATCAATTACTCCATCACCATCAGTATCTTCATCATAAATATCGGTTCCAGCAATGGTTTCATCAACATTATCAAGTAAATCACCATCAATATCTGAGTCTTCAGTATTGGAACAGCCATCCTCATCTAAGTCATTATCATGAACGCCAATTTCCCCTCTTGGGCAAGCATCCTGTAAATCTGGAATAAGGTCATTATCATCATCTAAATCAACATCATCAGTACAGCCATCCGAGTCGTGATCATTACTTGCTTCACTAAATGGACATGGGTCAATAGCATCATTCAGTCCGTCCTCATCAGAATCCCGCTGTGCTGCAGAACAGCCGTTAACGTCAACAATTTCACCTTGAACAGTTGCTGGACAAAGATCATCACCGTTGGAAACTCCATCACTATCATCATCTAATTGTTCCCACGAACATCCTGTTTGGTCAGCAATCCAATCATTATCAGTCCACGGACACTGGTCAAAATCATCAACAATCCCATCACCATCAGTATCTGCATTACCGATAGATTGGATGGCAAAAAATGAGATAAATTCATGCATCACTCTAGTTGGGTGTGCCTTATCAAAAAATATGAATTCATCTGGATTGTTAGCCACTGTAGAAGCACTATTGCAAATTGGTAATGGTAACAAAGTTGCTGAAGCACTACAAGCTGAGTCTTGCGTATTGGTTATTCCTAGCGCTTCACTATTGTCTACAATATCATTAAACAATGACCAAGCATCAATGAAATGTACTGTGATTGATAATTCTGCTGTTAAATCATTAACCAGTGTTGCTAATTTTGTATTGTATGAGACTACCTCGGAAGCAATGCTATTTTGTTGACTTTGGCTGCGGCCTAGAATTTCTGGAGTTTTTTCTAATGGTGGTAAATTAGGAATGATAAATTCACGCGCTCCAGCAGTATCTAGTTGCCTGATGTGCGATTCCATGTTGGCTACTATAGTATCTGAATTAGCGGTTCCGTATAGAAAATCATTACCTCCAGCCCATAGAGAAACGACCTCATTTTGTGCAATACTTGATTGAACATTAGCCAGGTAATTGTTAATCTGAGTCCCGACATTTGGCAGCAATAAGTAAGAAAATCCTTGACCAGTTTGGGAGCCGCCAAATGCCCTATTATCGCCTTGTTCGGTTAATGAACCAACAGTCGTTGTCACTCCATAAGCTTGTGAAACATATTCAAGCCAAACTGGACCATTGGAAAACCGGCCTTGCCAATATGGAGGCACGTCAGGAACATTTAGGATACTATCTTTGGCATTACCCATATCACTTAATGAGTCGCCAAAGGCCAGTAAATTGCCAATTTGCGGCATTATAGTATTTTGAAAAACCATAAATGAAACTTCACCAGTTGCAATTATTACACCTGTTGAGTCAATGATTGATACGGTAAAGAAATAAAAATTAGATGAATCAAAAAAATGTTTTACAAATATTGGAATTTGGGTACTTGGTCCTGAAGATTGGAATACAACACTATCGGTGTTAATGACATTCTCTTGCAAGTTAGAAATTGAATATTCAGCAATGAATTGTTGATTAAAGGGTGCATTTGATACCTCGATACTGAATTCTACAGTTTCATTTGATAACCAATCATATTTCATTATCGAAATATCTACTTCTATTGAACGGCCGCTAGTTGAAGATGCAAGCGGTAAAGACGCGATGACCAACAGAAAAATCAGTGTTGATGCTAGTCGCATGATGTATCTAAGCAGGAAAAGTTATTGAAGATAATCGAGGTATTATCATTTTTGAACACATTATTTGAGTATTGAAATATAAGAAATCACAATAAATTATCATTTACTGGAATATTTATGGCGGAAATGTATGAAACATCAATAAAAAAATACTTTCACGAAAAGAATCTAACAACAAATTTTAGATTGAAGAAAACTGTTAAACAAAAAATATTAGTTGTTTTATCAATTTCTTTGCTATTGCTTTGCTACTTACCTGAATCCTCTGCCCAAACTCAAAATATAGAATCAGATAACAACCTATCAAAACAATTTCTAACTTCAAACACGCTCCAAAATAGCCAAATATTCTCGTTTACTGATATCGATCTTGCAATAGATAGTAATGATAAAAACCATATTATCACGGTTGATAATTATTCATTGATTTACAATACTTTTCATGGAAATTCTTGGACTGAAGAGATAATTGATGGGCCAAATCATGATTGTGTTTGTAATGTGAGTGATTCAGGGATATCAATTATAATCGATGATCTAGAAGGGATACATGTTTCTTACATTACAGAAGATAATGCTCTAAGGTATGCTTATTTTGATGGGCTTGTCTGGAATAAATCATTAGTTTCCACCGGTCTTGACCTCTATGATAGTTCGATTATAGTAGATTCATCAAACACCATACATATTTTCTACACTAAATATCAAGGACTAATTCATGCAAAACTCGATGATGGTGGGTGGAATTTTTCAACATTATATTCTGAGTTTAAACAAGAATGGAGCAGATATCACAAACTTGGGACTATTTCTGCAACACTCGACAATAACCAGAATATACATTTATCCTATATCGATATAGATTACCTTACTCTTCATTATGGGATTTTTAACGGGGAATCCTGGAATTTTACCAGCTTTGACACCGACTATAATGTGTACTATTTTACTTCAATAGCGATTGACTCTAATAATAATCCACATATAGCGTACGCAGGTACTGCAAATACTGATGGTGACTGGTTTGATATGATGATGAGTCCTTATGTGTATTATGCAAATTTTAACGGAACAAATTGGTCGCACTCCCAATTATCGCCGGGAAGTTCACCTAGTTTGGCAATTGATAGTTTAGATAACTTGCATTTGTCATTTGTTTCTAGAAATTATAATGATGATTTTGCAACAAATCAATTACATTATGCTACTCTTCAAGAAGATAATTGGACTAAAACAAAATTTGAGATACCAAGCACTGAGAGATTTAACTTCGATAATCAAGGTCAAATGAATGCAATTGCAGTAGATAATCTGGGGAACGTACATATTTCATACGATGGCAGAATATACGATGGTGATGTAGACCAACTGTTCTTGCATAACTCTATGTTGTATCCAGATTCAGACAACGACGGAATCAGGGATAATACCGATATATGCCCAGGTTTCGATGATTCAATAGACGAAGATAATGATGGAACCCCAGATAATTGTGATGACATTGTAGATAGTGATTATGATGGCATATCTAACGATAATGACCAATGCCCAGGCTTTGATGACAATAATGACTTTGATAACGATTCAATTCCTGATGGTTGTGATGATAGTGATGGTGATGGCTTTTTCGATAATTATGATCAATGTCAAGGACATGATGACCTTGTTGATATCGATAATGACTACATTCCTGACGGTTGTGATAGTCTAATTGATTCAGATTATGATGGAGTTTCCGATGATGAGGATATTTGTGAGGGCGGATATGATTGGGAGGATAATGATAATGATGGAATCCCAGATTATTGTGATCCAGTGTTTAATGAGGAGTTGGAAGTAGAACAACAAGAAGAAGAAGATACAACTACACCCGATGAGGAGGATACTCCTGGTTTCACTACTATTTTCACGATACTAGCGATTATTGGAGCATTATCAGTTGCCAACATTAGGAAGCACAAGTGAGTTGAATTAATCGAAATTAATCTTCATTGATTAACATAGCATCATAGGTGATTACAGTATCTTGATTAAGTGTTGATGGTGGATCTATTCTAGCAATAAGCAGCAATATTATTCCAAGCAAAATTAGGCCTGATATGCTCAAGGTTTTTGCAGTAATCAATGGTTCTGCTTCTTCGGTCAATTCACCAAATCTAATGGTTCCATCAGGGTCTGCAACGCCAATCATTCTAACCGAATCAATGTGTACCTCGCGAATTGGACGCCCAAGTAAATCTGGACCAGGATTTGCGAAGTTATCGGGAGCAGGATTTGTCACTGTTGGAGTGCTAGCGATTTCACGAACCGTATTCATACCATCTCTCACAATGCCAAATACCGCATAACCTCCATCATCGCGATTCTCAGGGTCCAAGCCATGTTGTTCATTGTCAGTAATGTACCATTGAGAGTCTGCTGAATCTTGTTCTGCACCTCTAGCCATACCCATTGCGCCATCAACATGTGAAAGATTGACATTATGTTCTAGAGGAATTGTTTCACCAGTTCCCCCACTACTACATTGCGGACTAGTAACTGGATAAGCCCCTACAGTTTTGCATTCAGGATCTCCCGATTGAATGACAAAGTCGTCAACAACTCTGTGAAAGAAAACATCATCATACAAACCTGTCTCAATGTGCTCAATGATGTTGGTAGTAGTGATTGGCGCCCATTGTTCAAACAACTCAATGGTTATATTTCCCTGGACCTCAGGTGAGGTTAAACCGGTATGGTAACTAATTTCGATAACAAATACTGCATTCCCTTGGTATGATTGATTCATTGGCGTATCTTCCTTGACCGGGCCGTCAGTCCAGCTATCAGGGTCAATACCAATACTTCGCCAAGATGGTACTTCACTTTGCCCAGAGGCGCTGATTGGCAAAGATAGCAACATGAAATTTAACACGATGAACAGAGCCAAGCGTCCTCGCATGTCTAACGTACTAGCATCTCACACATGAATAATTCGACATATAAGCGTCATGCTCATCAGTCAGTAGTTACTGGAAAGACCATGGCAGAAGCAACCTCCGATGTCAAAGAGGAGATTTATGTTGCTGAATTAATTGAAGATTCATCGAGTAGCAGTCGAAAGGAACTGAACTTGTCAATGCTGTCAACAATCGCCATTTCTATTGTGTTTTTAATTCTTGCAATGTCATTTGGCAAAGTGATTGTTCATGATTCAAATGATGCTGGATCATTCAGTGGCGAGTGGTGGGAAACTCCACTCTCCCTAAGGCACACAATGGATTTACCAATGGATACCATGCGAGCCCAGTTACCAGTAAACGGTACCTATGAAGCACTGCCATATACCGAACATTTTGTTTCTGTAGAATTACCGTTAGAAGAACAAGATATTGGTACTCCAGAAGATGATTTGATGCATGTAGCACTTTGGCTACCTGACGTTGAAGAAGGTGTCAAAGTACCAGTAATAATGACTATTCATCCATACTATGACTTTGGTGGAGAAGGAATTGCTGGTGATGACTCATCACCAAATACCGTACCTGATGGCGGTGTTGGAAAATGGGTTTACGATACTTTTGTACCTCACGGCTACGCTCTAGCCCAGGCCTCAACTTTTGGCACTGGACAGTCGACTCACTGTCAAGACGTCAAAGGATTATCAGAACAAATTGGCATTCAAGCAGTAGTTGACTGGCTTGGAGAGCAAGAATGGTCAAACGGTAATGTTGGGTTAATGGGCAAATCATACGCTGGCACGACTAACTGGGAGGCTGCACAGAATCCTTCAGAACATCTCAAAACAATTGTGCCCATCTCTGGCTCAATAGGTGTTCAAGAGATGTTCTATCGCAATGGCTCCTCGGAAAGCCGAGCCATGGTCTATGATGCACTGTATGAAGGCGCTACTGCCGACCCTACTTTTGATGACGCACGTATGTGTACCGACGATGCGATTGGCCCACTAAATCCACTCACTACTTGGGCAGGTGCAGAGTATGGCGGTTCAAAGTGGAGTAAATACTGGGAAGAGCGAAGACATCTGCCAGACGTGTTAGAAAATTATCGCGGCAGTGTCTACTTGGTTTGGGGCTTACAGGATTGGAATGTTGACCCTTATCACGCATTTCCTACCTATCAAATGATGATTGATGCTGGCATCAACGCCAGAGCAATTGCCGGTCAATGGGCGCACAATTACCCAGACCAGCCAGATCGTCATTCAGAACTTAGCTCCGGCTATGGTGAAGAAGCCTATCCAAATATGACTAGAATGGATTGGGGAGTTGAATTATTTGGTTGGTTTAATTATTATCTCAAAGACATTGGACAAGAGCCTGAACCGATGGTACAGATTCAAACCAATGATGGAAAGTGGCATGTTGAAGATACCTGGCCACCTGAAGATATGGCATGGGATATGCAAGATCTATCCTCGTTATGGACTCAAACTGGTGATTCTGTCACCGGCTTTGGTGGAGAAGTAACCTTAGTGAGCCAACCATTTGAACAAACAACTCATATCTCTGGCTTACCAACACTGCATTTGGACGTTACAACCCAATCTTGTCAAGGTGGGCAAATCTTTGCTACACTCTATGATAATGACGATAATCTAAGACTTGGTCATGCTACTATGGATGTTAGATACCGAGATGGTGGTCATGATGCTCAAGCAACCGCACCATTAACAAGCTATACTATGCTGATGGAATTTAATCCCCTAGACGTAATAGTGCCTGCAGGGCATTCTTTACGGCTTGACTTAACCGAATCTGGTGAAGATTACTTGCCAAGTCCATGTGCCACAAACCCGCTTGGAGGACTGACAATCAATGGTGGAGATTTTGGCCTTCCAATAATTGACCGTCCTGATTCCCATGATGCTTGGTTCCTTGCACCCCCATGGTGGGAACAACAACCAATACCACAATAAATAACAAGGAACGGAAAATATGCATATAAAAGGCAAGATTATTGGTCCAATTGGAATTTTAATACTAATTATAGGCGCTATAACTGCCATTTCTAGTTTTTCAGCAGTAAGTGAAATTGATGATTTTCAATACGTTGAAATCACTAATGGTACATTGATAGTTGATGATTTAGAAGGAGGATTTACAGTTTATGTTGATTACCCGCCTGTCGATTTTAATAATAATCAAATTCATGACCTCTGTGAGAATATCGTAATTACTGCCACTCATGACGGAAAATGGATTTCTGATTATGGTTCAGAATATTCAGAAATACAAAATCCAAACCCCCAAAGAGAGGTATTCACTTATTCAGTAGACTATGATAATAGGGGATGTAGTACGATTTATGGTGCTGAAGCAGCATGGTATGAGGATAGAGAGTTGACTCAAATTGGCAAAGTTTGTGTAGGATGCATGAAAGGAAACACGACGATAGTTGCAGAGGATAATGTCTCTATGTGGATAAAGACCAATGGCATTGCTGATGATTTATGGGCTGGAGTAATTGGAGGCTTTGCTATGAGTTGTTGTGGTATTTGCTTTGGTATATTTGGATTAGCAGGTGG
>DUJK01000136.1 GCA_013329925.1 Candidatus Poseidoniaceae archaeon | reverse complement strand
ATCATTACTCGGTTGCTAATCATCCCTTTTAGTTCATTACTAGAGCCTTTGAGGCTTGGCAAATATCTTGTCAATACTGAAAAACTCAACAGGAATAATAACGCTATTTCTCCAAGCCCGTCGCCAGTAAATAGTAGCTGTAAATCCGCTAGGGAGGCCTCTGTTTGGCCAAGACGCTTGGCGACTTCACCTTCCGCCAAATCTCTGTTCATTATCGCTCTAGACCGGTAAATTACTAGATATAGTGTCATAATTATTGGCAGTGCTCGGTAAATTATTTTCCCGTTTCGTGCACCTTTGGGCGATAACCTGTTACAATACTGGTCGACTTTATTGGGTATTAGCCAGAGTACTAAACTGAAGATTAGCACTGGGAAAAACAGCGGTAATGAATCTCCCAGCATGACAGTTCTAGCAATATCTACCCCTTGAGGGTGGCGGAATCAAGATAGACATGATGCTTGAGCCCTATACATGGCCTATCAGCGCTGGACACAGGAGGAACTGAGAGAAATCTCAGAGAATTCACTACTGTCCAAGATGGTTGAAAGTCTAGGCATTGATGTTGATAACTGGCTAGATTTTGCCGTTGATACTCTACCTGAAACCCTCAGATTAACCGCTAGTCGAAGCGATGTTGAATGGACTAAGGACGAGCTACGAAAAATGGGTGGCGTGCCAATTTCTTGGATGCCTGAGGAAAGTGCTTGGCAAATGCCGTTTGCTAGAGGCAAAGCCCCTGAAGGTTATGCTAAGAGAATGATGTCGATACTACACGACTCTGGTAGGATAACTCGACAAGAGGCTGCTAGTATGCTACCAGTTGAATTACTGGGGATAACTGATGAAACTGTGGTATTAGATATGTGTGCAGCGCCTGGTTCAAAGACAACGCAGGTGGCCGAAAAGCTCGCCCCTAATGGCATTGTAATCGCTAACGAACCGGTTGCTTCAAGAGTCAACATGTTGATTTCTAATCGTGCTAGGTTGGCGTTACCAAATGTGTTGATCAATCAACAAGATGGCCGGCATATTGGCAGAATCCCGCCCCCCGGTTATGATGCTATCTTGGCTGATGTGCCGTGTTCTGGTTCTGCAACTACCAGAAAAAATGTTCAAGTTTGGCAGAAATGGCGACCGCTAGACGGCCGAAGTTTGTTCAAATTACAACTGACAATTGCCCAACGTGGTGCTAGAGGATTACGACCCGGCGGCAAAATGATTTACTCGACCTGCAGTATTGACCCAATTGAAAATGAGGCTGTTATCGCTGAATTACTGCGTACCTGCCCGTGGATGGAATTAATGCCAATCGATTCAGACATCCTCCCTGGACTGGTCATGCACCACGGATTAGCCGCTTGGGATATACTTGATGATGAATGCCAAAAAGTGGTTATTACTGAGGAATTACCTCGACTTGCGGGGCTTAACAAAGCCCAAGTTTGTCCAGATACTAGAGCTGGAATTGACGAAGATTGTGATGCGGAAAGTGAACAGGCAATTGCTGAGCAATTGAGACTCACCAGGCGGCTTTATCACATGGACAACAATACCGGTGGGTTCTATGTCGCTTTACTCAGGCATCGCCCTGAAGCAACTCCTGAAGGCAAAGCAAGAGTGTATATTTCTAAGCGTAAGTTAACCGAAAATTCTGGTTGGGAGCCAAAAATCATGACGATTAATCACCGCAGTCGCCACGATACTAATCCGGCACCTGAGGAAGAAATTGCTGACGTGTCTAAGCAATACGGCATCACCAATAATCAGTGGTCGTGGTGGAAAAGAGGACGCCGACTAAATATCACACCACGCACGGTGGTTGACAGAATATACCACCCAATGTGTCCAAACAAAGATGGTAATTTATGGCAGAATAATACCTTTCATCCGCTGAAGATAATCCATGCTGGGATGCCTTGCTTTGTCAACAATAAAGGCACATGGCGTACACGTCAAGAAGCAGTTCCGGCAATCGAGAATCACCTTGGAGATATATTGATTGACATAGATAATGAAATGGTTATCCAGTTACTCAATGATGTCCCGATTCTAAAACAGGACGTATTGCCGCCTGATATGGTTGATTATTCTGGGCCGGTGTTGATGTGTAGTGAAGTTGCAGGAGCTAAAGTGATTGTCTCGGTGTGGAGCGGCAACTGGCTGAGTCTGATGATAAATACTACCGAAAAAGACATACTAAGAGCCAAATTAGGCATCCCGTTTGAGCATGAACTCAAGGAGGCGGGAGTATGAATAAATGGTTAGTTTGTTTAGTTGCAGTAATTGTTTGCCCTGGATTTATCGCCCTTTCAGCAGCACAACAAGATGCTGTAGCAAGTAGCAAGATTCCTGCAGCACTACCGGTTACTGAATCGTTGACCGAATGTTTCGTCAACATAGATACTACACAGTGTAGTGATAGTTCGCCTGCATCCTTGATGTTTAATTGGTGGTCATGGAGTGATGAGACCGGGTCTAATTGGCCTGATGATGACGCTAAGGCGCGTGCGGGAGAATTGGGGCTAAATGTTACACAGAGCAATTCTATAGCCAATATCAACCAACAAAGCGAAAGCGTGCCAATCATCGAACTAACTGGCGAATTGTACTTAATTAGCGAACTTGAGGGTTATCGAATTGAAATGCCAATTGACATGACGCCAAATTACAACTTAACTGACTCAACAATTATGTATATTTTCTTGACCAAAGACACTGCTATTGATTTTCATGGCAGACAAGTCGCTAATCTAGTCTATGAAATGAAACCTGAAATTGGCTTTAGTAATCAAGCCAATAATACCACCTCAACAACTTGGATCTTAGCAGAATCACATCTATCTGCTGCTGGGGTTGATTTTGATGCAAGCCCGTATGATTGGCAGGTAACATTTGCCTTATTTGGTGGTACTGAACAAGACAATAATTCTAGACTGCTCAGTCTCCATCAAGTCAGGCTTGAAACGCAACACGATAGCGTTGAGGTTGACGATTTTCTAGTCCCAATACTAGTCATCGCATTTGCGATAATCATTATCGCAACGATACTAGGAAATATGTACAAAGAAGAGCACGGAATGCCAATTATCACCGGTTACTGGCACCGTGAGAAGGACAATTGTTTGGTGGTTGAATTCACCACTAAAAATCAGAAAATGGAAATTAAATCCTGTGAAGCTGAGGTACCATGGAAAATGTCATCGCGCTTCAAAAGTCGGTTTATCGAGCCAAATCAAAGTGTGAAGATTGATTTGAAATTTAAACAACTAGATGCTAGCGACTGTCGACTAAATATTCGCTTAGAGGTTGAGGAACTTGGCGTATGGACGCAATTTTTGTCAATTCCCTCGATTTTATCTGATGAACAGTAAGACAAGTTTCAAGTTCAGTACCCCTAGGCAACATCGTTGATGGCATGGATTTAGACGATGTTGATAGAGCAATCTTAAGCGCCCTACTAGAAGATGCCCGGGCTAGTCAAAGGAAACTCTCACGTGATGTTGGGGT
>DUJK01000007.1 GCA_013329925.1 Candidatus Poseidoniaceae archaeon | reverse complement strand
TGGTTGACTGCTAGGTTAAAACAACGAGTTCGTGAATTTAAGCAAGCTATGGCGACTTACGATTTGCGCAGAGCCGTGGAAATATCTCATTATGAATTAATCAAGGATGTCAATTGGTATGTTCGCCGTGGTGGCAATAATGTTGAGGTAGGAAAAAGCCTGATGGAGAGTTGGACTTACCTAATCTCAGTTTCTACTCCCCATCTTGCAGAAGAATGGGGTAAATGTCTAGAATTTACCGAATTGGTTTCCGCATCTGAAATGCCAAATATTCCAGATCTAGAATTAGGTGAACAACTCATTCTAGACAAGGAATTTATCATGAGGGGGGTCCTTGAAAGTGCACGGAAAGTAAAATCAATTGCTGAACGACATCTTGACGGGCCGGCTAGAGTGTTGACTTTGGTGACTGCTCCAGATTGGAAACAAAAATTATCGGTAAATGCAATTAATTTCATCGCTGATGGCGGTAACATTAGAAATTTCATTCAAGAGATAAAACAGATGAGTTTTGTTAACGAGCAAAACATGGGTGAAATTTTGCAATATTGGAACAAAAGAATGTTGTCACAAGTATTCAAATGGGATGATAAAGCAAGGTTGCTAATCCTACAAAATATCGACGAAGTAGAAATTTTGAGTACAAGAGCTCAATTCTTTGCTAAAGAGTTGGACCTAGAAGAAATCAAGGTCGTCAAGACAGAAGACTATGACCTTGGTGATGGGCGAGAAAAGTCTGCTTTACCACTTAGCCCGGGCATCATTTTTGCTTGAGGTAAATACCATGACCAATCCTGATTTGATACTCAGAAAGCAACTATTGATTGAACAATCGCGTAATGTTAGCTTCAATTTGTTAAATTTGAATTGTTGGCCTTTATGGAATAAAGTTGCCAATAGAATTTTATCAGAACAACAGGGTGAATTACAACCAGAACAGCGTTTCGATTTGCATCGTATTATGGCGCAACAATTGATTGAAGATTTGTGGCAAGTTTCACAGATTAAATCCTCAAAAAATCCATCCTTTGTTGAACTTCGCTTGACCTGGGTTGGTCAAAGAATCAATGGCCGAACATCCGCCTTAGCAATACAACGTTTGGTTATCGAAATTACTGTATTAGAAACTGAGAACGGGGGAATTGAAATATCTGCCTGGTGGGAAATTTCAAAGTTGGGCCGCCTACTACGCTTTGGCAGGCGTTTAGCCAGAGCGATTGTATCGCAAATATTTGATGATTTAGTTAACCATGGCACTATTGAATACCAACAAGTTAGTGAAAATGCGTGAATATGTGTGTTTGACAATGCGATAGTTCAAAGAATGTCGACTTTGACAAGAATATGTGACCTCGAAAAAACAACCCGAAAATTCTCGGTCACGCAATCGTCAAAAAAATAAGCGTTATGGTACTACTAGAAAGGCTGTGCTAATCGAGCGAAGTGCCGAATTTGTTGACGCTGCCCAAAAAAAAGCCAATCAGCGATTTGATTTGGCGGAAAAGCCACTGGGAATTCCAGAAGAAATTGAAGATGTCAAAAAATTTTCATTTGACTGGAAAAATAGTCCTGTTCCATTAAAAGATGAAGAATCATTGTCCAAATTTGTCCTACGTAAGGGTGAGTTTGGTTGGCTTGAGGATGATCGAGTTCAAGAGATAGCAGATTTCGTTGACAAAAAGAAGATGACTCTAGATCAAGCATTATCCCTTAGATCTGCTTTGTTACAACAAAAGACTGTTTATGGGCATGGCAGGTTAAAATCACGGGCAAAGGCGCTCAATCGGCTATATTCTGAAGGAGTGACTGTCGTTGATTTATCTAAGCGGTTTGATTTCCCGCCGATGAATATTTTTAGAATTATACTGGCTGAAAAGCGTTGGTCTAAATCAAGAATCAAGGAATGCCTAAGAGACCCCAGCAAGATGAAAGAGCGGGAAAGAAAAGAATTTGAAATGGCAGAAGCGGCTGATCGAGTCTCAAATGTTGATCAATCTGAAACCCATACCAGGGCAGATTTGTTTGAAGAAATCCTATCAGACTGGTTTGAATCAAAAGGTGTTAGAATTAGACGACAGCCCGAAATGGTCTCAGAACAAAAACTCGAACATGGCAGGCCAATAAATACCCCGGATATACTATTTCTGGACCATGTTGAAATCAATGGAAATCCAATTGCGTGGATTGATGCCAAACACTTCTACGGGGCTGATGTGGCATTTCAACGCAAAAAAATGTCGAAGCAAATGAACCGCTATATCGACGAATGGGGGAGCGGTGCTGTAGTATACCGGCACGGATTTAGTGAAAATTTGTTTATTCCTGGCTGCACTATGCTTGACGCAGGAGTGCTAGATTTATCCAAATTAGGATAATATCAAGCAGCGATACTAGTTATTTTTGAACCTAGGTTTAATTGAAGTAAGCTTTTGTTTAACCCATCTAGTTCTTGTTTAGTTATTTGCCGGTTTAGTTTTCTAGGCAAGATTACCACAGAAACGCC
The DNA here is from genome assembly GCA_013329925.1 of Candidatus Poseidoniaceae archaeon. GTDB lineage: Archaea > Thermoplasmatota > Poseidoniia > Poseidoniales > Poseidoniaceae > MGIIa-L1 > MGIIa-L1 sp8734u. Next base: position 4,938 of record DUJK01000007.1, on the reverse strand, counting down.
GAGCATGCATAATCTAATACTGAGATGGGTTTGTAATTCAAGGTCTTTGACAACTTTTCGTACCAAATTTAGCAAATGCTTTCTTTCGGCCTCTTCAATTAATTCTGACTCCCTGGAAAAATTATTTGATTGTACTAAAATATCAGACCACCGCGAATGATTCCAGGGGCCGGTTTTGAGTTTGTTTAGTGCTTTATGACCTGCTTGGGTGATTTTTAATTGCCAATCAGGATTATCGATATAACTCGAAGTGTGGCGCGTTTCTTCAGGTTGCCAAACCACAATTACTGGCTGACGGCACGGGAAACCAAGACTTCGGCCTGAAGCCCCTGGAGCGCCCGGTTGTAAGCGAATTTCTACACCGCCGGCATAAATCCCAAGAACATCACCAAGACCAGAGCCACGTAATCTTTCTATTCGGTGACAGATCCTGTAATACTGGTCAAGATTACCTTCACCAGTTAACTCTCTAAAAGCTGTGGCAAGAGCAATTAATCCTGCTGCTGACATGCCCATTCCTTGACTTGTTGGTAATTGCAAAGTAATTTCAATATTGAAAATATAATCTTCCTGCAACAATCTTGCATAAACCAATTCATCGATTAGTTGACGATACTGTTGTTCAGAGTCAACTAATTTTTCACCTTGATGGTCGATTATGGTAATTGTTGAATTTGAAATCTGTCCATCGCTAGACACCTGTTTTACGCTTGCAATAACTCCATGATCGATATTTAGCCCTACTCCTCGGCTACCTTGATTACGCAGCAGGCGCCCTTCTTTTTCAACGGTGAAAAACAGAGTGATGTGCCCCCCGATATGGGATTGTGCCTCTGTCTCCATGCTCCAGCCAAGTAAACTTCGCCTTTGAATTGTGTTGTGTTTCTAACATTATATTGCTAGTTTAATCTAGGGGTGCAATTCTATATCATGAGCGCATTGGATTAATCATGGCGGAGACTGGCATGTTACCCCATGACCGCGGTCATTTACTGTGGACTGCGGACGAAGGCGTCAGCAGATTATTACTTTCTAGCATGGATCGTTGGGTTACCACGATTTTAGCTGATGATTGTATTGATAGTCCGCTATTTGGCATGGGTGAAAAGACAACTGCGACAATTATCGCCAAAGATGATGGATTAGTGGCAGGGACTGCAATGGTCGACCATTTAATTCAAATTTGGGCCCCTTCAATTAGCATTAACTGGCGCGCAACTGATGGAAAAAAGGTGTCAATTGGGGACGATATCGCGACCATTGATGGAGATCAAGAAAGCATTCTAAAAATTGAAAGAAGTGTTTTGAATATCCTAGGTCAATTATCAGGCATCGCCACTGAGACTAAAAAATGGTCATCAATTGCGGTCAAGCAGATTGCGTGCACCCGCAAAACAACATGGGGACTACTGGATAAATGGGCTGTTCACCTTGGCGGAGGCTTAACTCATCGACTAAATCGTGAAGATGCTCTAATGATTAAAGAAAATGATTTAGCATCAATGGATGGCTCTTCAACCGATAATAATGAAAGGATTGCTAAATTTATTCAAGATATTGATTTAGCACAACTAAATTCCTTTTTAGAAATTGAAGTTAGGACTGAAAAAGAAGCCATTACTGCAGCCGCCATTTGGCAAAATACTCACGGCGAATCGGGGCATAAAGCAGTAATTATGCTAGACAATTTCGGGCCTGAAAAATCCAAACAAGTAGTTAATCAATTAGAGGATATGGGTCTTAGAGACGCAGTTTATTTGGAGGCTAGTGGCAATATCACCCATGAAAAGTTAGAACAATGGTTTGAATGTGGTATTGACGTCCTATCGACCAGTGCTATTAATCGTGGAGTAAAACCATTGGACATGTCGATGATTTTTGGTGATTAAATGTCAGGTTTTTCTGCTGATCCAAGCCATCCTAGATATCAATCATTATTGAGTAGACATCTGCTTGAGCAGGCAGCAAAGCAAGGTATGCTCGCTGATAGTGCATTAATTGCCCATGGACGCGGGGAGGCTTACGACTACTTAATTGGGGAAAAGACATCATCAAATGCGTTAGAAGCTACTAACAATGCCTTGGCACACTTAATTGCCGGTAAAAAGCCAGTAATCTCACTAAATGGTAATACTACAGCACTAGCAGGATATGAGTTGATGAAAATTGCTGAATACCTACAATGTCCTATTGAAGTAAATATTTTTTATCGTACAGAACAGCGGATTAATGCTTTATTTGGATACTTGGATAACATAAAAAAAGACCATGATATCAATGTTAATATCCTCGGGGAAAATCCCGACACTACAATTCCGGGCCTTAAAGGCCCTAGAGCAAAATGTTGTACTGAAGGAATTTTCTCTAGTGATGTTATCTTGGTCCCGCTTGAGGATGGTGACCGTTGTGAGGCATTAGTTGCTATGGGCAAAACCGTTATTGTGGTAGATCTTAATCCATTATCGAGGTCAGCAAAGATGGCATCAATTACCATTGTGGATGAGATTTCTAGAGTTGCTAAGAATATGCTCAGGTTAATTCAAAATGATAATTTACCAGATATAGAGATTGAATTCAACAATGACAAAAATCTTCAAACAAGTGTTAACATTATCGCTGAAAATTACCGTGCTGTTTGACATCAACTTCGATAAAGTATATTTTATGATTTTTGTCGGCAAAATAGTTTTATGTCAAAAAATAAATTTCGCCATGAAAGAAATGGTTAGCGAGACTGGGGTCAACCCCAATAAGGGCACTTTTGGCACCAGTATTTCTTTCGATATTGATGAAGCTCCAAAACCTATTAGAAGGAAAGGCAGAGAAAAAAACGATCAGTTAGAGAATAATACAACACAGCCTGATGAAGTTAGTAATTGCCCCGGATGTGGAGCTGATATTAACCATGAACAATGGCTAGATTGTTTGGTTGGATTTGTATCTGGTGCTCATGATTTCGAAGTCGGTAACCCGGTAAGAGCAAGGATTGTGCAAAATCTTAGAAACCTTGTAGCAAGAATGAATGTTCCAAGCCCGACAGATAGTTGGGAATTAGCTGTCATTGATAAGCTGATTATTGAGATAAAAAGACTTGTTGCGGCTGAAGTTGATAGAACAAATCGCAAACAAACAGCATCAAACGAATTGGGTGATCAAGAGCGACAAGCAATTATTATTGAAACTGAAAATAGGGTAATAAATACCATGGCATTAGAAATCCAAGAAGCGTTAATTGAGCAATTAACTCCTCAATTAGAAATTCAAATACGACAACAAGTAGAACAAGAGTTATGGGCTCAATTTGAGGAAGAATGGCGGAATCGCTCGACAAATTCTTAACCTCGATTTTATCTAAATTACCGAGATTTGCCTTGATGATTAATGATATTCTTCATAGGCTGTCAAATCTAACCAAGAGATATGCGAGACGACCCGCTACATCTTGGTTCAATGCCAGCAGAGATTCAAAGGCTCTGTGAAGTCATGATTGGCATTGACCCTGATTGGCAACTCGAAACTTGGCTCAAGCAACAAGCAAACGCAAGTTTAGACATCATCTCAAGCGAGTTAGAAGTTGAATTAAAGACGGCTGAACAACGGTTGAAACGAATTACTGACATCAAAGAACGTTTGAAAAATGATAACTTAAGACTCGCTGATAAAAATCAAACAAACCTGTTTGATTGCTTTAGTTTTGAAATCGATAAATCTATCGTTGGACTAGGCTCAAGAGCAATCGATAATAGTGAACAGTATAATGAATCACACCCTGTTAATGCCTTTTTAAATCTGCTACCAGATGACCAAGGTGATGACCCATTACTAGCCGTGGCTTGCCAAAACTTGTTGATGATTATCGAGGGAGAAATAGCTAGAGGAAAAGAGGCTGCATCGCTTGAATTAATCGTTACTGAACTTGATAAAACTGGCATTTCTTATGAAGAAATTGATGAAGCAATAGAACATTCTCTAATGACCGGTTCAATTATTGAAATCGACAATGATTGTTTTATCACCATAAAATGAGAGGCCTCATTATGGCCTTAGCAAAGAAGGAAGCGGCTCAATTACTAATTGATGCAATGACATCAGAGAAAAAGCTGAAAGTAAAAGTGATCGCGGTAATTGTTCAATCAGCCATTATTGCGATTATCGTAACTTATCTTACATCTTGGTACTTTGGTTTGGCGTGCCTATTAGTATTCAGCCTACTTGGTCAATTTGCCCATGAGAGAATGACTAATTCTATCACAGTACGGAAGATTACTGCGATAAAATCTCTTAGATGGAATGAAACTGAGCTTGAAAACCCTGAGTTGTTGAATAAATTAAATAAAATTCTAGAATAAGGAAGATAAGATGCAGTATAATCAAGAAATAGAAAATCTAGTAGTTAGATTAAATAGACTTAGAACTATTGTTCCACTGCTTATCTGTGGCATTGCTTTGACCATAATTTTGATGATTTTTGGCAGTGATATTCCTGATTATGTCATATTTCTATCAATCCTTTCCACCGCATTTGTAATAATCCAAATTAACAACCTATTGTCTAAAATATTTAGTAGAGAAATTGAATTATTAACCAGCGAATTACTATCATCTAACTATAATGATTCTAGTCAACAAATAAATAATCTACCAAATATTACTACACAGCCATCTAATTATTCAAATAAACAACACTTAAGGAACAGAGGTGGTGATGAAAAAGGACCATCGTTTGGCGATAAAACCAGTAAATTTTCCACTGATAAGTCTAGAGTTGACGCCTTTGAAAATAAACAATATGACAATATTGAATCTACCAATACCCAGACCGAAGTATTGGTCGATATGGCAGATAGACAATATGCCAAAGATGCGGCTAAACAATGGACAGATTCAGAAAAAAAAGACCCTGATCTTATCGAGGCTGGTGTTGAAAACCTTGGTGAT
>DUJK01000118.1:1498-6666 GCA_013329925.1 Candidatus Poseidoniaceae archaeon | reverse complement strand
GATGGTGACATCGACCGTTTCCAAGGCCTAACGCAACCATTGCTGATCGACATCTCATAATCAACTATTAGTTCGGTATTGAATTGTCTTTGAACTCCTAGACCTTGACAACTGCTGCACGCCCCTAGTGGGGAATTGAATGAAAATACTCTAGGTGATAATTCCGGCATGAAAGACCCGTGTTCGGGACAAGCAAAATCCTCAGACCAAGTGAGTGTCTGTCCCACTTGATTAATTCGCGACATGCTGCCTTTTGGCAATTCTAAATTTTCTGATGGGGCTTTCAAGCTTTCAATAGCTATTGTGCCCCCACCTAGACGAATTGCTGATTCTACCGCTTCAGTTAGGCGTTGTTGGGCCTTTCTTCGGCAAACAAAACGGTCAATTCTAACGTCGATATCGTGACGGAAATTTTTGTCTAATACGGGGGGAGATTCAAATTCTGCATCATGACCATTGACCCTGCCATTGAGGAAACCTTGTTCGACTAATTGTCTGAATAAATCTTGATGGGTGCCTTTTCTAGCCCGTATTACTGGTGACCAAACGGAAATTGTATGTTCTTCAAGATTCCAAAATATGTCGTCGACGATTTCTTGAACTGTTCGTCTAGCAACTTCTCGGCCGCAAGTTGGACAATGTGGTTTACCAATTCTTGCCCAGAGCAACCTTAGATAATCTTGGATTTCAGTTACTGTGGCAACGGTTGACCTAGGGTTGTGACTACCTTGTTTTTGATCGATAGATATTGCTGGCGATAGCCCTTCTATGCCGTCGCAATCGGCTTTTTTCATTTGGCCAATAAATTGTCTTGCATATGAAGAAAGACTCTCAACGTATCTCCTTTGGCCTTCAGCATATAATGTGTCGAAAGCGAGACTGGACTTGCCCGAGCCAGATACGCCAGAAACTACAACAAACTTACCTCTTGGTAATTTTACATTAATATTTTTTAGATTGTGAGTTCTTGCTCCCCGAACTGTTATCCAATCTTGATTATCACTCATAACAACACCATAACCATGATTGGATGTCAAGAGTTCAATAAGTCCTCTATTTGAATTGATGGTTTTGTTCATATTTTGGCAAATGGTGGTTGAGATTCGAATCTAACCGGCTCATCTGTTGCGGGGTGGAGGAATTCTAATGATGTTGCATGTAAACAAATACGCCCAAATGGGTTAGATTCTGCCTCGTGTAATTTATCCCCAATAATTGGACAGCCTAGCTCTTTCATGGCCATTCTGATTTGATGTCTGCGACCGGTTTCAATCATGACTCTAATCAGTGAGGCTTCCTCAGTTTGATGTATTACTTCCCAGTGGGTTATGGCGAGTTTTCCATCTTTGTGTTTCGAGTTAACCGTTCTAATATTGAGGTGTTTGTCTTCCATAAGGTGTTGTTCAACTGTTCCGGATTGCTCTAATGGTTGGCCTTCAACCATGGCATGATAAATACGGTAAACTTGACGTTGGGAAAATTGTTCTTGGAGGTAATCTTTGGACTGTTTGTTTTTTGATAATAACATGATTCCTGAAGTTTCTTTATCCAACCTATGCACTATGTAGCACCAAGATTTGCTATCTTGTTGTTTTAGATAGTCAACACATTTCCCGTGGAGGGTGTTTTGTTCTAGTTTATCAGTTGCAACTGATAGTAATTTTGCCGGCTTTTCCACAACTAAAAGGTCGTCATCTTCATAGATTATTTCAATCGCTGATTTTTTTAATTCCTTGAGTGGTTTATCGGTTTGTAGTATCTTGTTGCTGCGATCTAATAACTCGAATTTATCGTTTAGTTCAAGTGTTTGTTTGGCTTTGAAAACTACTGAATCGTTGATTTTTACCCTGCCTTCGGATAGCATTTTTCTCAACTTATTGTTAGTCGTTTGAGGGAATTGTAATTTTAAGAATTCTAACAGAATTATTGGTTCGGTAATCGTTTTTTTCATTAACCAGCACCACCTAAAATAACATTATTTGACAGTTGTCGCCTCGCTTACCTGAGTCATTTGGGCCAAGTATTGTCAAACCGTCACTCATGGCAATTCCAGCGATATTGCCTGAGCCTTGGTGGCCTTTTAGGCGAGCTAGGGTCTTGCCTTGATGGTAAAATAATTCTACCCTTCTAAATGTGGTAAATCCTTCAACGACTTTGACATCATCATCTAATGTTGCTGGAATTATTTTATCTCTAGAGTTGGTTGAATTGGTTAACGACAATAGCCAATCCATTACTATAACACGGAACACTACGTGGCTACTAACTGGATTGCCGGGTAAACCAAATATTGGGGTGTTTGACCATTTGCCAAATATTGGGGGGGAGCCTGGGCGCATTTTTACTCGCCAAAAATTTATGTCTCCTTCATTTTGCATAATTATCCTAACAAAATCCCGATCACCCATAGATACCCCTCCAGAGGTGATTATCAAATCATGATGGTTTGCCGCAATGTTGAGAGTTTCTCTCAGTGTATCTAAATTATCAACCACTGTCGAGAAGCGTGTGACTTCATGCCCTAGCGAGGTTATTAGTGCACTTAATCCATAAGAGTTTGATTCATAAATTTCTCCGTAGCCTAACTCTTCATTAAGTGGTTTTAACTCATCGCCAGTAGGGATTATCGCGACTTTTAATTTTTGATAAACTGTTAATCTGTCTACTCCTGCTGCCGCACAAAGTGATATTTTCTCTGGAGTAAGGACCTCTCCTGGCTCAAATAATACTGAATTTATAGTGAAGTTTTCTCCTTGTTTTCTGATAAAATGGGGTTTTGATTGTTCATTCAGCGTGACTTTTTCGCCTTTTATTACACACTTCTCAATAGGGATTATTGAATCTGCGCCTTTTGGTATCGGTGCTCCAGTCATTATTTTCATCGCTTGGCCTGATGATAATTCTGGTAAATTATCACTTCCTGCATTTGATACGCCGATTATTGACAACTCCGCCGGTGTTGATTTGGTTTCTGAAAAAATAACTGCGAAGCCATCCATTGCTGAATTATCAAAAGGTGGATCGTTTACTTTAGCCACCACATTACTGGCGATTATTCGATTTAGTGAATCATCAATAGATACTTCTTCTGTTAATAATGAAATTTTATTGTTGTGGCAAATCTCCCTTGCTTCATCTAGAGAGACAAAGTATGGATATGGTTTGGCCATAGTTGCCCCAAAACAAAATTTACTTTGATATTATGGAATGATTTGGGGGTAAATTTGCAGTACGAGTTATATTTGTTGTTGGGGGGACTGTTAGTTGTCTCAGCATTATACTCAAGTGTTGGCCATGGTGGTGCTTCTGGTTATCTCGCACTATTGTCATTATCTAGCTACGGATTAATGAGTTCAATTTGGTTAAAACAACACGTTTGGGTGATGAATGTAGTAGTGGCTTCAATCGCCTTTTACCACTATAATAGAAGCGGCCATCATAAACTGGAATTGACTATGCCATTCATAATAGCCAGTATTCCGATGGCTTTGATTGGTGGGATGTTAGCCATCGATGGGAGTCTGTATGATTTATTGCTTTCAATAACTTTGGTTTGGGCATCTTACAAGGTTGTTAATTTTAAATCCAAAAATGTTGAAAAAAACCCAGTACCAAGTACTGTTGAACCATATCTCTGGGGTGGAGGTATTGGGTTTTTTAGCGGTTGGATTGGGGTTGGTGGGGGGATTTTCTTATCGCCAATATTGTTGTTAAAGGGGTGGGCTGATGTCAAAACTGCTGCTGCTACTGCCGCCTTGTTTATTGTTGTTAATTCAGCCGCAGGCCTAACAGGTACTGCGATTTCGGGCAATCTTGATTTGGATTTATCGTTGCTTGGAATGTTTTTGATTACTATCAGTATAGGTGGTTATGTTGGATCTCGTTTTGGAGCTAAAAACGCATCAAACTCATTAGTTAGGAAATTATTAGCAATTGTCCTTATTGTTGCTGCGACAAAACGTATTATTGAGTTGTTTTAAAAATTTCAATATTTTGTTGGATAAACAAGTGTATTCAAATGGGCATCCGTTTTGGAAGAAACATGGCGGAAGGTAAGACTGCTATCATTACCGGTATTACCGGACAGGATGGTTCATATCTTGCCGAACTATTATTGGAAAAAGGATACAATGTCTTTGGATTAGTTAGGAGAACCAGTCAGCCTACTCAAGGTAGAAATCTAATTAATCACTTGATTAAGAATGATAATTTCCATCTTGTTAATGGTGATTTGACTGACCAATCTAGTATTGATAATGCTGTTAAAGAGATTCAACCTGATGAATTTTATAACCTAGGTGCGCAATCCTTTGTTCCCGAGTCATGGAGGTCGCCAACTATGACGGCTGATGTTACAGGTCTTGGTGCTCTACGTTGTCTAGAAGCGATTAAATTGGTAAAACCTGATTGTAAATTTTACCAGGCTGGTTCATCTGAACAGTTTGGCGATGTTAGAGAAATACCCCAAAATGAGTTAACTCCTTTCTATCCAAGAAGCCCATATGGTTGTGCCAAGGTCTTTGCTTACGACATTACTAGAAACTATCGAGAATCTTATGGTTTGTTTGCCTGTACTGGTATTTTGTTTAATCATGAAAGCCCAAGACGTGGTCTGGAGTTTGTTACTAGGAAGGTAACTATGACTGCTGCAAGAATTTCTGAAGGATTAGATGAATATTTGTCAATTGGTAATGTAAAGGCTAAGCGTGATTGGGGGTTTGCTGGAGATTATGTCGAAATGCAGTGGCGTATGTTACAACAAGAAGAGCCGGAAGATTTTGTTGTGGCTACTGGTGAAACAAATAGTGTTCAAGATATGATTGATTTGGCTTTCAATCGAGTTGGTATTATGTTAACTTGGAGTGGGGAAGGAGTTGATACTATTGCTGTAGACCAAAATAATGTTATTAGGGTGAAAACCAATCCTAAGTTTTTCAGACCTGCTGAAGTTGATTTATTGATTGGTGATTACTCACTAGCTGCAGAAAAATTAGGTTGGACTCCAACAACGAGTTTTGAACAACTTGTTAACATGATGGTTGATAGTGATATTAAAGTTGTTAGGGATGCTTTAGCTAATGGGCAATTACCACCGATACCGCCAGCCTAACTTTGTAAAATCCGGTGAATCTTACCTGCTTGTTCTATTGGTGACAGTTTTAGTTGTG
>DUJK01000118.1:0-1123 GCA_013329925.1 Candidatus Poseidoniaceae archaeon | reverse complement strand
GTGCTTGATCTAATGCAACATGCCATTCTGTGATATTATCTCTAGCAATCAATCGCCCGCATTTACCATCAACTATAGTATCTTTAAAACCACCTTCGTCTACAAAAATTGCCGGGGTGCCAATTGAAAATGCCTCTATTGGTGTTAAACCGAATGGTTCTTTATGAGCCATGCTAACTATAGCAAGTGCATCGGCCATTAGCTTGGCTAATTCACTAGAAGAAAGTCTTGGAGCAATCCATAATTCTACAGAATTATTTTTTGCGTGGGCTTTTAATTGGGTTTTTTCGGCATCGGTGCCGCCCCCAACATGAGCGAGGGAAATTCCGGTTCCAGATAGCATTGATATGGTTTCCATAGTTGCTTTAGCCCAGTTAGCGGTACCAACTGTAACAACATACTCAGATTGAATTGTTTGTCTTATTGGGTTGATTGTATTACCTGCATCGCTTGGATATTCCTCCTTATCTACACATGGATGTAATACCCCACATTCTATGCCATAAACATCCCTTGAACGTTGGGCAGAATAATGTGAATTGCCACTAATGAAAAATGATGGGTTACTGGCAAATTTCCTAACGATTGATAAATCATTTTTGCGCCCTTTAGAGAGAATTAATTTGGTAATAAATGCTGGTCGTTTTAATTTCCCGTTTAGTTTTCTGTGTAATGAATCTTCATGATATCCTCTGTGAGGCTCGTGGAGATATAGGTGTGCTGTTTTGGTTTTGGGAATCATTTCCATTATCGCAAGGTATCCATCCCCACTAACAATATGGAAATAATCAAAATTCTCGATTGCCTCAAGTAGGCCTTCACACTTTCTCCATTGTTCTCTAGAGGATTTGTGCACCCCGTCAAAAATTTGAGAAAGTGGAGAGTGGGGTGGATTCCAGGGTGCTGGTGGTGAGAAAATTTTGATGTTGTTTTCTCGACATAGATTTGATAATTTTGTTGATGGGTTTAGTGTTGCAACGCTTACATCATACCATTGTTGTAAATGGGGTAAGCACCTGATTAGATCTCGTTCTGCGCCACCCATTCGATTGATGTTGCCTTTTGCGACAAGTAGGCTTGGTTTACTGTCGCTCATGTCCATTGGTAAATGTGACAACTATAT
>DUJK01000133.1:477-8062 GCA_013329925.1 Candidatus Poseidoniaceae archaeon | reverse complement strand
ATTGATATTTTGTGAGATTCTTGCTCTTACCCCGAGTCTACCTACATACAAATCCGATTGATTACTTTCTAACGGACTTGTGGAGAATGGATTGTATGCTAACTCAGGAATCTCGAATTGCAATCCTTCTACACGCATATTGACCGCATCAACCAAGAGGGTATTTGATATTTCACCATAATTGGCATGCCTTCAACCCGTTATCTCGCGTCAATCACTTTATTCAAAGATATTAAATCACTAAATTAACGCATAAATAACGCATTATTAACGCGTTAATAAAAGCGTTAAACCCGTTAATTCTGACCCTGTACAACCCACTCCTTATTTGCAGACTCGGCGTGGCTATCAACAGTGAGGACATGCCTGTAGAGAATAGTCGACTGAGTGGTTTCTTCAAATTATCAGTGGAAGAGAGACGAAAACTGGTACAAAATCTATCTGGGATCTCTGATGAGCATGTTGCTGCACTCGCCAATAATGGCGAACTAGACGATGAAGCCGCAGATAGAATGATTGAGAATGTCGTAGGAACTATGTCATTACCAGTAGGAATTGCCACAAATTTCGTCATTGATGGCAAGCATTACCTGATTCCATTCTGCCTAGAAGAGTCCAGCGTAGTGGCTGCAGCTTCAAATATGGCCAAAAGATGCCTAGAGAATGGCGGATTTAAAACCCAAAATGATGGCCCACTGATGATTGGCCAATTACAAATTTTAGATGTTGACGATTTAGAAACGGCCATGATAAATATACACCAGGGGAAAGACAAAATTATCAACTTATGCAACAGTCTACCCTCTACAATGATAAAATTGGGTGGAGGTTGCAAAAGAATTGAAACTAGAGTCATAGAAACTATGTCAGGACCTATGTTGATACTCCACATAATTGTTGATTGCCGAGACGCTATGGGAGCAAATGCAGTAAATACAATGGCAGAATTAATTGCTCCTGAAATTGAAAGGATGACTGGAGGAAGAGTGCATTTGAAAATCCTATCAAATCTAGCCGCTCACAGATTAGCAAGGGTTTCCGCTACCTTCACTCCTGAAGAGGTATCAAATGACGGTACTAGAGAAAATGGACTTGATGTAATTCAAGGAATTATTGAAGCACACCATTTTGCTGTCAGCGACCCATTTAGAGCGACTACTCATAATAAAGGAGTAATGAACGCAATCAGCAGTGTAGCTGTTGCTTGCGGACAGGATTGGCGTGCCATTGAAGCAGGCTGTCATGCTTGGGCATCACACTCTAGCAATCATTATACCTCAATGACTAATTGGTCGGTAGACGATTCTGGGAACTTAATTGGCAGCATAGAGACGCCGATGGCAGTAGGAATAGTTGGAGGTGCATCAAAAGTCCACCCAACAGCAAAGGCTAATCTTGCCATACTAGGGGTTGAATCAGCAACCGAATTAGCCGGAATAATCTGTGCTGCTGGATTAGCGCAAAATCTTGGAGCCCTTAGAGCCCTTGCAACCAACGGTATTCAAGCCGGTCATATGAAACTACATTCAAGAAATATGGCAGTAAGTGCTGGAGCAGAGGATGATGAAATTGACATCGTGGCATCAAGATTACAAGCACTTAACGGTCCGAAAACACAAACAGCGGTTAAGAAAATATTAGAAGAGTTAAGAAATGAATAATCACTCTTCTTCAAATTTTAATGTCCCTTGAACAGTACCTTGGTATTCTGTTTCACTTTTTAGCACGTCATTAGTTTCTAACTCATCCAATATACCAGTGTTTTGGACTTGCTCCCTAAACCATGCTTTGACCTTCTTACGATCTGTATACGGGCAACCAAATGCTTCAGAGAACCTTCTAGTGGTCGTCAATCTCCTCGTATTACCATCCTTGCGACGGTCAATCATACCGTATTGTGCTAATTCCCTAACGTAATCATATGCCTTCTGACCTAATAATTCAACTAGCCTTGATTGGGACATTGGCTGATGGTAAGCGATAAGCGATGCTGCTTTGAGTAATTTCTTTGGCAATTCTGTCTTAGCACCCTTAGGCAAATGACTGGCGATTTCTGGCTTAACTTCTATGGCCCACCGATCACCTACTTCAGCGATTTGTAGAGCGCCTCCACGGCGTCTTTTGAGCGTAGAACGTAGCGAGAATAAGCAATCTAACATCTCCTCCTCATCATAGCCTAATGACTGACACAACTCAGATACCGTCATGGACCTTCCAGCACCAAATAATGTTGCTTCAAGTAATGTATCAAGTTGTATTTCCGACATGTAACCAAATCCTTACTCTACCAACCAATCATGCTCAGGCAAATCTGTCTCAACTGGTGATTGTATCTGCTCTTGCTCTAATTGTTTCCTGGCTTTCTCTTCTTTTACGCGCAGTTTTTCAGCACGACGTTTGGCAAATTGTACTGAACCAGTCTCTTCATTATTCGAAGAGTTACTTTGATTTTCCTTTTTATTTTCTATAAGTTCCTTGATGTCTTCAAATTCGGTCACATCTGGCCATAAGTCCTCTAGCATAATATCACCATATGGCACTTCATCTTGACTGATTAGAGCAAATCCTCGATGAGTCAAAAACAGGCTAGCGATAAATGATGCCACTTTGGACTCTTCTTGATAGCCTTGTTCAATATAGCCATTTTCAGCCAGCAAGATATCATTCAATTCAGCCATTACTTGAATGACTTTCACCTTTGAGGAGCCCGACTTTTGACAAGCATTTCTAAGAGCAGTCCAGCATCTATAGATATCTCCTTCCAAGTCTTCATTATGCATCCTGCTGCCAACATTAGTTAGATAATCCCCTAATTCAGCTTGATGAGCGATTCTATTTTCCTCTCTAATTTTTAATTCTTCAGCATCCTCAGCAGCATCTTTGAAAGCTGATAGAAGTTCACCTAGAGTCACTGGTCGACCTTCATCTCTACGGATTCTTTCATCAAATAATGAAGGCAGTAATTGTTCTACATCACCCTCAAGAATTGAAGTAGTAAAAAGATAATCTTGATCATCATAATCTGACTCCCAGCCGAAATCAATTTCATCTTCCCAATCATCTTCTTGGTCCATGTATTGTACCCTGTCAAATAATACGATTGCCTGCTGATTCAAAACTTCCCAAGCCATTCTAATTAACCGTCCACATGCAGGTAAATTCAGCTTATCTGATTCCGACCTTACCCGCTTAGTAAATACCTTCAAGAAAGTAGAAAGATCAATATTCCATGGATTTAGTTCTTGATCTTTAACCAAAGATAACACCAATGCCACAGATCGGTCAAATGGGTCATCCAATGATTGGTACTCAGACTCTTCTGCCTCAACTACTGGCATAATTCGCTCAGCAAACTTTAGTGCGTCTTCTGATTCTTCCCCAGATTCAAGTAACTGATTAATGATATCCTGCCTAAGAAACCATTTATCCAATACCGATTGTTTCGTTGACAAGCACTCACCTCAAAATTATTCTTGAACTTCCAAGTTTTCCTCTTTTTCTAATTCCTGATTAATCGCTTCTATTGCCTCAACTAATTCTTGCCGTTCTGCTATGTCCTCGGTAAGCTCACTAGCCCGATCTGCTAGACTTGATATCGAAGCATCTTCGCTTTCATCATCGTCTTCTGTATAATTCAACAACCCCCCTAGGCTACTTGGTGGCGGCAAAGGTTCTGGGACTGTAGGCATATCAGAATCTGCTTCTAATTGTTTTTCGAGTTTTATTGCATTGATTCTTTCATCAAGAGGATTATCCTTCGCAGATTCAATTTCACTCAACTCAATAGCTCTTTCACGATCAAAGTCAACTATTCTTCTACTACAGCCATCTCCGCCGTGAGTAATGCCAATATGATGGTCTGCAAGTCTCAATGACACCTTTCTCAAAGTTACCATAATAAATTGTGCTTTCTTACTTCTCTGACGGCACATCTTGGCAATTAATTCCGCATTTACAGCATCCAGATTTTGGTCAACTTCATCAAAGTAGTAAAACGGACTTGGGTCATAATCTTGAATGGCAAATATCAATGCTAAAGCAGCCATTGATTGTTCTCCTCCAGACAGTTGTAAACGATTGACCTTAGATGATTTACCCTTCGGTTTAGCCCACAACTCTAGACCTGCTTTAAATGGTTCATCTGGATTTTCTAAATACAATTCACCCTTACCACCATCGCTTAAAATCTTGTAAGATTTCTTGAAATTTTCATTTACTTTATCTAATACCTTAACTAATTTTGACTTTCTTTGGCTTTCTAGTTTCTCTGTAATATCTACCAGATTTGCTTTTCTCGCTTGCAACTGCTTGAATTCATCCTTCATTGAATTAAGACGCTCCTCACACTCAGCGTACTGTTCTATAGCGAGCATATTTACTGGCCCATGACGCTCCATGGCCCTTTCTAGAGTTCTAACCTTCTTATCCGCATCACCAACTGAAGGTAGGGTAACATCAGATTGAGCAGGTTCAACTCCATTACTTTGCATTTCCAAGTATAATTCATTAATGGCCATGTCTTTATTGACGATAGATCTTGAAAGTTCATCACTGAGTCTTCGCCGTGATTGTGAATCAGTAGATTTCTGCTGCAACTCTGTTCTTAGGCTAGCCCTCTCATCGACAAGTTCGATTCTTTCATCTTCAAGACCTTTGTTCTCTTCAAGTAGTTGAGTTCTTTCTTCTTCCTTATCTTTTAATTCGATCGAATCTGTGGCAATTGCTGCTTGTAAATTATCAATCATTTCGCTTCTCTCAATAATTGCCTTATCGATAGTGCTGATTCTTGACTCCAAGTCTTGGACTCTCTGGTTTAGCAAATCTTTGTGCTCAGAACCACTCTCTAGTGCTGTTAGAGCCTTGGACATTGTACCTTCTGCATCAAGACGTTTAATTTCCGCAGCATGCATTCTATCTTTGAGATGCTCTGGACTTGCAGATTCAAGCTGTTCTCTAGCCGTTAATATCGCGGATTCCAAATCTGCAACTACAGACTGAGCATCATCTAATTCATCTATGTGCCTTGCTGCTAATCCTTCAAGGTCTAATAACTTCTTTTCAATTGTAGTGATTTCCCCCAATGATTTGTTGTAGACTGTTTTGGCTTGCTTTAATTCAGCCCGCCATTCTTGCAATTTTACAGCATGATCGCTATCTGTCAACTCGTTGATTTTGGTACGTAGCCTTTGTTGTTCCCTTCTAGCCTCTAATAATGCCGCATTGACAGTTTCTGACATAAGTTGTAATTTACTTATTTCAGAAGATAGTTTTTCTACTTCACTCGCTCCTTTTATGCCGCCACCAAATGATACTGACATTTTGCGTTTTGAACCTCCAACCATGGCTCCGCCAGCTTCAGTAACATCACCACGCAAGGTAACTAGTCTAACACCACCCATGTTGCTTCTAGCAGTAGATAATGAGTCAACAATTAAGGTATTTCTTAGAACGAATTTAATTGCAATGTCTATTTTAGGATCATAGTCTAATAATTCATGAGCAAACCCGATTACTCCAGGCTTCTTAGAAACCATCAAGGCTTTTCCTGCAGTTCTGTTACTGTTTAGTTTGTTTAGTGGCAAGAAGGTTGCCCTTCCTGCTCTTCTTTCAGCAAGCCACTTTATCGCTCTTGCTGCGACTTCGTCGCTTTCGACAACAATCGAAGTCATACCGCCGCCTATTGCTGTGGCTAATGCGCTATCATGAGATGAATCTACGGGCGCACACAATTCTGCAATGCTTCCAATAATACCAGTAAGTTCGCCATTATCTCTAGCTGCAATAATTGCCGCAGCACCTCCAGCCATTCCTTTAGCACCGGAGGAAGTTTCCATTTCAGCGCGTAACCTTTCACGCTTTCTTTCGCTCTCTCTAAGTTTGTTCTCAATCAATTGAGATTCCTCAACTAACTTACCTTCACTCCGTTGAGCATTTATCAAATCGGTTGACAACTTATTTCGGTCGACTGTGGAATTTGGCCCAGTAAATTCTTCGCCTTGTAATTCTAATTCACCAAGTATTAATCGATTTTCTTCCGACTCTCCCTGAGCATTAGACAATTGTTCTGAAATTATTTCTGCTTGGGCAGCAGTACGATTTACCTCTGTTTGTGCCGCATTTAGTGTTTCATTTGCTAAAGCTAATTCACTCAGAAGTTTAGTCAGTTGTTGAGAGAATTTTGCACTCTCATCTCCTGAAGATTCCATTATTTCTTGAACTGCTAATTCTTCTGATTTGGCTTCTTCTAGAGATAATTTAGAGTTTTCAAGGTCTGTCTCTGCTGAATTTAAAGTTTGAATGAACTCTTCTAGGGCAGATGCCGCAATTTCCAATTGTTCATTTAGGCCTAAAAGTTCACTTTTATCCTCTGTGTCTTTACCTTCTGCGTCTGAAATACGATCTTTATTAGTATCTATTTTCAAGTGTAGGTCAAAAATTAATTTATTGAGTCCTTTGTTTTCTCCACCGGTCAATTCTTCTATTTGTCTCTGTAATTCACCTACTTGGTCATCTAAAGCAAGCAGTTTTTTCGAACCTTCTTTCACCTGTAAATCCAGGTCATTTGCTTCTTGCAGATACCTAGATTGTTCATCGACTTGATATTGCTTTTCTGCTAATTGGCTTGCATAGTTTGCTTGATAGGCGATAATTCTTGATTGATTTAATTCTTCAACCAAGTCTTTTACTTTCATGGCGAGATCTTTTTGTTTCTTGAGATCTTTAAGCCTTGATTTTTGACCGTCTTCCAACAGTTTAATTCGCTCAATATAGTCTTCAACACTTTGTTTTTGTCGGTCTGCCTTCCTTATCTCGTCATCATATAGCGTGACTCCAGCAACGCTATCCAATACCTTTCGACGTTCTTTTGCTGTCATTTTTGCTAGACTCGTAACATCTCCTTGCAAGACAATGTTATACCCGTCAGGTCTAGCATTTGCTGCACCAAGAATTCGATGAAAAGATTTTTGTGAACTCTCCTCATCATTTAGGTGGTAGTTTGTAACGACATTGCCGCTTTTTGTGAGTCTAATTGAACGAGACATTCTAACTTCATCTAGATTGACTGGAAGTCTACGACGGCCATTATCTAGCGTAGGATTGGCAAATACCAAAGTAACATTACAGGATCTTGCTGGTTTGTTGTTATTGCCCCCATTAAAAATCAAATCTTTGGAATTTTGAGCTCGAATCGTTTTATTCGATCTAGGACCTAGTACGAATTGTATTGCATCTCCGCAATTCGATTTTCCAGAACCATTTGGCCCGGTAATAGCCGTGAAACCCCTCTCTAGAGGTATAGTTACCTCGCCTTTGAATGATTTGAAATTTGAAACTTCAAGTGCTTTTAGATACATACCCAATCCCTCAAGCGGAAAATAAACTCCAACCTTAATCCTTAGAGCGGACTTCTTGAGGTCTTAAAGTATACTAGTGTTGAGCACTCAATACTGCGTTTTTACTAGTTGTCAAGTTTACCCGGATGGGACTAAATATTTCCGGTAAAATTACATTTTTTACAACCTGCACCATCACAAAAAGGGCATGTTGCATTAACTTTGACAGAGTTTGCCGAGCGTTGCATTGA
>DUJK01000133.1:0-157 GCA_013329925.1 Candidatus Poseidoniaceae archaeon | reverse complement strand
AGTTTCGAATCCCTATGCATTAATGGTGAGCGGGCTACACGTTGTTGTTTGCCATGTAATTCTGGCAATGGCTTGGCAATAGTGCCATACTTAGAACGGAATTTATCTGCAACTGCACGGCGACTTTCTAATCGTTTATTGGTTAAGTCAACGGCTT
>DUJK01000023.1 GCA_013329925.1 Candidatus Poseidoniaceae archaeon | reverse complement strand
GTTCAAATCCCTCTGCTCCCACCACTTTTTAATCAATTCATGAATATCTTGATGTGCGATTAACTTCTGCTATGTACGAGGGAGTATGATGAAACAGTTTCTTGCGGTTTTACTTTGTGCGATTTTCTTTTTACCGTTGACCGGTTCAATTTACGATCAACCAGTATACGACAGAACAGATTGGACTATCGCAGATGAGTATGGGGTTATATGGCACCATGTAGATTCAACATACTCTATACCAATCCAACAAGAGCCAGAATGGATTGGAGCAGAAACTGCTTGGTGGGAAATATCATCATATGACCAAAACAAGAATGGAATACACGACTCTATAGAATCCTCAACAGGGCTAGTTGGCATGGGGGTTTCCTATGATGTTGAAGTCACTGAAGTTCAATTACATGAATTAGCGAGCCTAGGAATTGTGGTTGTAGATACCCTTGAATCAATCAATTCAGTACTAATCGGTCTGCAGGAAGCTAACCTCGCTGAATCGATAACCAACCTGTCTAATGTGGTAATGGTCCACCAATATGGTGCAATCAAATTCTATGGGGACATTCAGACGCCCAATGTCAAAGCCAGAAATTCATCGATTTATCCAGATGCGGCGTGGAATTTTGGAGTCACTGGTAAAGGTGTAAACATCGCAATGGTTGATACTGGCGTAGATAATGAACATCCCGGATTAGACGGGAAGTTTGTTGCTGGTTATGATGCAGTCTGTTATTTGCATACCGATCCAACATGTGTTGCCGCAGGTCTAGGCGCTCGTGAAACAGATGGTTCGTATGACCCAGATGATGGTAATCAACACGGTACTGCGTGCATTGGAATGTCTTCTGCAACTGGTATTGAAGCAGATGGTAGTCAAAGTGAATTTTATGGCTCAGCCCCCGGCTCTTCCCTAGTTGATGTTAGAATTGGAACCGATGCGGGGGCAGGTCCGTTTGAGAATTATGTTCTAGAGCAGGAATTCTATGAATCTGCCATGAACGGTATCCAATGGATAATCGACAACAAGGATACTGCTTGGGCAGGAGTTGATGAAAGTCTGCATGGAATAGACATCATCTCACTTTCATGGGGAATTACTTCGCATGAAGGCGGTGGCTCAGACGGTTCTGACATGCATAGTATGATTCTAAACGTCGCAATGGAAGAAGGAATAGTGGTAAGTGTGGCAGCCGGAAATGATGGGCCGAATAATGATGGTCTATCTGGGATGGGTTCATCTGACCTGTCAATTACTGTTGGTGCTACAGATGACGGCAACACTATCACTCGGGATGACGATACTATTGCTTCTTATTCTTCAAGAGGGCCTCGTCGTGATAATGGAGACGGTAATCCGCTAAATGAATTGAAACCTGAAGTAACAGCTCCGGGAACTAACATTATTCAAGCAGAAGGTTGTGTTACATCAGGCAGTTGTAATAACTTCCTTGGTGGTGATGCATCATCTAATACTTACACTAGTAGGGGTTCAGGTACTTCTTACGCCGCACCAGCAGTTTCAGGTATCCTAGCCTTGATGATTGAAGCAAATCCAAATTTAACAACATTTGAGATGAAAGAGATTTTGAAATTCACCGCAGAACGCAAAGGAGAACCAACACAACCAGAGGTCGATCCCTTCTGGAACCGAGATTTCGGTTGGGGATTAGTTGATGCTTACGAGGCTGTGAAACTCTCGATAAAAATGCGAGATGAGGGATTGAATGGATTGATAGATGTCCATACTCAGGTCCATGTAGAATCCTCTGCAATTGATAATCAATCCGGTCTTTACCTGATAAATGGCATCGCATGGGGTCAAATGGGCTCTGTTAATGCTATTGAGTATCGCATGAATGGTGGAGAATGGATGTCGGTTGGCTTCGAAGAAACCAATGGTTCATTATCAGCTCTGGAACGGTTTTCTTGGTCTTTAGCACTTGATTTGGATAAAATGTCAAAAGGCAATAATTCAATTGAAATAAGAGGTCTAAGCGATGACGGGCAATCTTTACCTGTGACAATTATGGTTCAAGGAAACGGAGATATGTCAGATTCCTCAGAATCTTTTATTTGGGATTTATTGCCAAATACTATTTTCTTTCTGTTGTTCATAATTGTTGGATTATTGTTATGGAATTCACGCACAGAAAACCCTGAAAAACTGTTCTTGGATTCCAATGATTCAATTGCTAAGGTACTGAAAGAAGACAAAGATTTGGCTTCTGTGGTTGATGCTGAATTATTAGATGGATAATAGACGGTGAGGCTCATGAGTGGTTTTAGTGATCGAGCGTTGGCAATACAACCCACAGGGGTGCGCAAAATGTTCGACCTTGCTGGTGATGATGTTATTTCATTTGGACTTGGAGAGCCAGACTTTCAACCGCCAAAAGTAGCTATCGAAGCCTTTCACCAAGCTATGCTTGACGGCCATAACAAGTA
Source organism: Candidatus Poseidoniaceae archaeon (assembly GCA_013329925.1). Classification (GTDB taxonomy): domain Archaea; phylum Thermoplasmatota; class Poseidoniia; order Poseidoniales; family Poseidoniaceae; genus MGIIa-L1; species MGIIa-L1 sp8734u. The sequence goes on along the minus strand of DUJK01000023.1, from coordinate 5,873 downwards.
TACTACAACCGCAGGGTTACCCGCACTAAGGGACAAAATTTCCCAATCCTGGGATGCTTACCAAGAAGGCATGACAGCAGATAATGTGTGCATAACTATGTCTGGAACAAATGCGCTGCTCAATATTTTTCTTACATTGGTAAATCCAGGTGATAATGTGTTGCTGCCAGAACCATATTTCCCTTTGTATGGGCCAGATGTGTCTATTTGTGGCGGAGAGGACAGGTATTATCCTTGCAAATTTGACAACGAATTTATTCCGCAAATTTCAGATTTAGAAGCTTTAATCGATGAAAATACAGTGGCTATTTTGTATAACTTCCCAAGTAATCCAACTGGTGGCACTCTAGATCACTATCAGCGTGATGAGTTGCTCAATTTTGCCAAGAAACATGATTTATGGATTATTAGCGATGAAGTATATGACCGAATCGTGTTTGAAAGCGAGCATATTTCATTTATGGGAACCGATTATGATAAGGTCTTGGTCGTGAACTCTTTTTCCAAAACCTTTGCCATGACTGGCTGGCGAATTGGCTATATTATTTCTGACAACCTCGAGGCTATGAAGCAAATTATCAAGATGCAATATTATATCACAGCCTGTTCTAATGATGCTATGCAATATGCTGTGCTAGCAGCAATGGAGCAAGCAGCAGATTACCCTGATATAATTGCCAAAGAATTCCAAGAACGCTGTGACTTGATTGTCGACCGGCTAAATGCGATGCCAGGTGTTGAATGTCACAAACCCAAAGGTGCCATCTATGTATTTCCTAAGGTTCACGTTGATGGGTTGAACTCCGAAGAAATTGCTCTTGAATTGTTGAAAGATGGTGTACTTTGTTCACCAGGTTCAGCATTCGGCCCTTCAGGCGAGGGACATCTTAGATTTGCTTACACAATTTCCAAAGAGGATATTCAATTAGGAATGGACAAGGTTGAAAAATCGTTGAGAAGGCTAAACGGTTTGTGATATTATGTCATTTGTCAGTTCTTTGATGTATTTTTTTGCTGGGTTTATTATTGCTTTTTTATTTCCTAGAATACCAATTATTATGATTACCCGAGGTAAAGGTTTCAATCTTGCTTTCCCCGAACATCCAGCACCAGTTCCACTATCGCCTAAATTAACTCAACGTGTGCTGCATATGCGGATGATTTATTGGATGGGATTTATCGTTTCCTTCATTCCATTATTATTCGGACTTGCGTCAGTAAAATGGGGTAATCCCGCCTTTGGATTTGGTCTGTGGATTTCCTCAGGCTGGTTTATTTTATCACGCTTACAGACCTTTATCGGAGGTGCAAAGCCGCCATGGACTCTAGAAATGGCACAGCGGTTGCAAACCATAGCCGATGACACTAAATCTGTTCAGAAATGTTGTCCAATGCCAGTAGCAGAATGGAGGATTTTGACGGTCTCTTGTGCAAGGTGCGATGCCAAATTATCAGATATGCCACGCCCAGATTTAGGGCGTAAGCGAATGGATGGTTTCTTTTTAGGAGGATTTAGATTATTGATGACCGATGGATATCCAGTAATTGATTTTGATGATGATTCCAAAAATACTAATAGCGATAGTGAAGAATAATTTGTTGACCATAAACCCTACTTTTACTGCTTAGATTTCAGCAATAATTGATAATCCATTAAATTGGCGTGGAGGTATGGCGGGCAAGGTTCGTAAAAAACCATTCAGTGCTCGCTTGTGGCTTACCTTTGTTGCTTTATGTCAAGTTTTCCTTACTCCATTGATTGCTTTTACCCTGACATATTTATTCGAATTCAATATTTTTGGTGAAAGCATAAATATTTCATTTCAAAAAGAAATGATTCCTTGGATTGTTACCGCATCGCTGATGTATGGTATGCTGGCTTTATTCCTTGCGCTAGCACTTGGCGGTTATACACCAATAAAAGTTGTCGAAAGTGGTGGTTGGAAGAAGTTTTTGAAGTTTTCACGTTCTCCAAGAAATGCTACACAACGTCGTTTGGCAAGACAAAATTACGCCCACTCCCCTCACGGCCAAATTAGTGTGCTTGCTCATCAAAGATGGAACGAAGGCCACTCGATTATCTCAACTCATGGAGGTTTGATCTTACTAGCAGTTCCCTTCCAAGTTTTACTAGCAACCTTGCCATTAGCAATGGTGTTAATGGTCCCAGATTCGGTAATGCGGGAAAACAGGCGTTTGGAGTTGGCTCTGATTCTGTATGTTTTCACCCTAAGTGTTGTTTTGAAATATTATCCAAGGCTTGCTAATAAGTATATTGGAATTGCTTCATTCACTAGAAAATGGTTAATCTCAATGACCAAAATTTCATGGTTAGCTCCAGTTCTTATCCTTTGGTTGATGGGTCGAATGGCTAGCATAGTTGTTTTGGGTTGGATTGGCTCGGATATTAATTTGAATATAGACTTAGAAAAATCATTTTTTGAAACTACGCTTAACATTGGTTCAATTCCTGAGACTTCATTTCTAGATTTAATTGCTGCACTGGCAGTAATTCCGCTCGCTACTTTCACTACTCTAGCAGTATTAGGTGCTGGATCTGGTGACCCGCCTGAATGGATGGTTGAGCGTCTTGAATTGACGGCCAATCGCGAAGGCACATCTGTGATTAGTGCGGTTGGAACATTATCTAATGCAGTTGTATCTGAAGATATAAATCATATTTTTGCTTCCGATGAATCACCAAAATCTTTCGATGAAATCCCTGAGGCGGCGGCTGAGCAAGAGGATTCTAGTCAACCATATAGTAAACCGGAATCAGAACTCAATGATGAAACCAGGGCAGTTGGAGATGAATTAGAAGTTGATTTTAATGACTTTTTTGCTGGCGATTTTGGTCAAAAAGAAGCAGAATCATCACACAATAAACCATCGATAACTGGGTTTAAAATTGAGTAATTTTACTGATTTTCTGTCAGTCAATGAACAATTACTTTCATGTGTTGAATGTACATCGGGTGAATGTTGATGATGATGAGAAGGCTATCTTCAGTAACTTTGGTGACGTTATTACTATTGCAAACATTAGCTATGAACTATGTTCCAGAAGTTGATGCTGCAACAGCTAAAGGTGGCTCAAAAGATGATTTTAGTATCTTCAGCATAGAACTTGGTAATCAGACCATAGCTACTGAAAAATGGATACAGCCCGATGGTGAAGTTGTTGATTACCTGTTACAAAATGATCTCATTGAGGTAGAAGTTACCGTATACAAAGACGGTTCTGTGACAGGTGCACAGAAGCAAACCGACGTAAAATTAGAAATCGTCCATCCCATAGGTTTCGTAATAGAATCATTCGAATGGACAACTGGATTACTGGCAGGTGGCCAGAAAGATGCAACTTCGATATCATGGAACCCTCAAGAGGCCCATTCAGTTTTAGATACAAATACTAACGAACTTTCAGGTGGACTGATTTTAAGAGCCTCTGTTAACTTTACCGAAGATGACAGAAATGATAACGACATAATGGAAAAGCAAGTACCAATAGCAGTATTCAAAGATATATTTGATGGCCAAGCCTCAGGCACTTCGCTTACTTTCATACCGGGGCGCTATCCTGTAGGAGGCGGTGACGCCAATAATTATGGTTCTTGGTATGAAGATACTTCTGATGCAACTACTGGTAGTTCACACTGGAGAATGTCTTTGCCAGGTGGTAACACATATCCATCCAGTGCCTTTGACAGATTAGTCCACGCATACAAAAATCCTGATAATAACTGTAATGGTGATCAATTAGACTCAGGTTTGACAAATATTGAACAGGCTTGGGTTTGTCGTAAAATTTTCCAATCCCAAAATTATATTTCCAGCCAAATACATCTGCAAGCATGGGGTACAATGGGTGCGGGAGATGCTGCGTACCTAGAGTTCTGGAATAATAATGGCAACTTTTCAGACCCGTTACAATCAGTACATTGGGATGTAGCAGAAATAAACCCTAGTCCAATTCCAGGCCAATGGAAAAATGTTTCTTGGGACCCACAAACAGTATGGTCTCAAAACCCATCCTTAGCAAATCCAGATTTATTCTTAGGTGGTAATTCTTGGACATTTGGTTTGGTATTCAGGTCAGACAGTTCTGGGGCAACTCAAGGTATGCATTTTGACGATTTTGTTCAATTCGGAATTTCCAAAGTTGATGGATTTACTCTCACCGCTACCTGTGACGACCCAGTTGGTGGTTTTGAAACAGTACCAAATGATTTAGTTTCATGGAAGTGTTTGGTGACTAATAACGGCTATAAAAATGTCCAGTTTAGGGCTCAAACAAACGTTACCAATGCCTCATGGATGGACCCTACAGTGCCCCAATTAAGACTAGATACTACTAATCCAAATGACAATGATTTCAATGTAGTGATACCACCAATTGGCCCATTTGAAACCACAGAGGTTTGGGCGAATCTTTCAATACCAGTCGGTGCGGATGTCCAAATTCAAGATTGGGAAATTTGGTTTACTGATGCTAGTTCAGCTAACACAGGCGAAAAAGCTAGAGTATCGACCACTGTCTCGATAAATTCTCAATATAGTGTAAGGCTCAAATCTAATAGCAATCAAATAGCGCTCACTATGAATCCCGGTGAGACTGCCGATTTGCCATTCCAGATAACTAATACCGGTAACTTGGATACAACTTTTGAACTGCGTTCAACATTTGATGCTGAGCTATGGAGCGGTATCATTCAAGATGATGTTGGCAATGCTATTACTTCTATCTTCATGGAAAAGGGTACATCTGCAGACTTATCACTATCGATATCTGCAGAACAGCAAGCTACTCCTGGGCAAATATCTGTTGAGATACGGGCAACAAGAACAAGTGGTAATGTTGTTGGCGATACCACTCTAACTAGGCTGATTGATGTACCAATATATCGTGAAAGCAACCTAGAGGTGGATTACTCATCACCCTACTTTTCAACTGATGCTGGCGGACTACCAGTAGTTGTTGGTTATGCTGACGGGCAAGAGAAAATGCTTCGCATGACTCTATTTAACAATGGTAATGATGAAGAGTCATACAACATCACAGTGAGTAATAATTTCCCAATATACTACCGTCAAACAGGCGCTAATGTAGATAATACTGAATCTCCACTACTAAACGAATGGGGCGGTACTTGGAGTTTCTTCTTGAATTTGCCAATGCCTCTTGGTTTACCTGAGGGATTTTATGATGTTACAGTGACTGCTACCAATGTAAATGACCCTTCTCTAATAGTTAGCGAAGTTGTCTCAATAGAGGTAAAGAAGACTGCTAGCGTCCATGTTGAAACAGATATCTCTGACCAATCTTATATTCCAGGAGACCTTGCTCAATCAATGACTTTTGAGGTAACCAATAACGGAAATATCCAGGACAGTTTTGAAATGAGTCTAAATCTTCCTCAAGGTATGAATGCTCAATTCACAAATCTTGTAGATGGTTCAAAAACTGTACCAATTAATAGCGGTGCAAGTTACAACGTAACTGTCGAATTCTCCTTTGCCGAAGGCACTAGTGGTAATTTACAGATGGTAGTTATTGCTAAGAGTGTATATGATGAGGCAGTAATTGCTAGTGGTGGTTCAACTTACTCAGTTGGAAGTACCAATGAACTGTTGAAGATTTTACCTTCTCAGTTGGTAATTATCGACAATTTTGAAGATGAAGTCACATTAGAAGTTACTGTTAGGAACCAATACTCAACAGCGCAATCAGTTTCAATGGATATCAGTTCTGGTAACTCCAGCAGTTGGTTCCAATCAAGAATTGATAGTAATGATCGACAATTTGTTCTTGGGACTGGAGATGATTCAATTAGAGTCATCACGATTACTTTCCAAGTGACTGAATCAACTTT
>DUJK01000008.1:4830-6740 GCA_013329925.1 Candidatus Poseidoniaceae archaeon | reverse complement strand
GTTGGTAAAAACATCAATTCACTATAATTACCAGTTCCATCAACAAATACTACTGTTGAATCATTAGATTGGTAACCATTTATTTCACCAACATGAGCCTCAATTACATTCTTTTGAACAACTAATCCGAACTCTTGCCAAATTTCTTCCAATTCCTCTAAGTCACCAGTTAAATGAGACCAATTTACATTATGTAACTCGGTATATTCGTTTAATCTCTCTGGAGTGTCATATTCGGGATCTACGGTTATTGACATAAATTCAACTTGTTGTGCGTAGTCCTCGGATAGCCCTTGTTGTACTGATTTCAATGATTGGGTGATAATAGGACAAACATCTGGACATCTAGTGAAAATAAACGCTACAACTAGAATTTCTCCTGGTCCATGATGAAGATTGACCTCATTCCCATTCTGGTCTATCAAAGAAAAATCTGTGACTTCTCCTCTTGAAAGTTGATAACCCTTGTAATTATTAGCAGTTGCAGAAGGCACGGTAGAGGCAAGTAATAAGATTGTTAGAAACAATGCAAAGAATCTTCTCGACATGATTAATCATCAAATATCTACTATTTTATTGTACAGTCTTAACGACTAGCATAATCCCAGTCTGGAGTGCACCAAGATGGTAATTCAGTAACTGCTTCAGGATTGGATAATCCAATTCCCCAAAGCATCAAAAGAACAAATAAAACAGGGAACAAGGCGGTTCTTGTGTATATAGTAGGGTCTCCTCTCAAATGCATAAAATATGCAGCAATGCCATATCCTTTGATTATCCCAACACCAATCAATATCGCCCAAACCATGAGTCTTGTAATTTCTATTTCGGTACCTGGAATCTTCTCAAAGAATACTGCTCCTACTTCAAAAAGAGTGAAAAACATCAGAATAATGAAATTCCAAAAATAAATATCTTTTCCTGTCTTATCTAAAAGCCATTTTTCGATTCCTGTAGCTGCATGTTCTCCCATTTTTCCACCTCAATACAAATAAAATGCTGGGAAAATAACTACCCAAGCCAAGTCGACAAAGTGCCAATACAAACCAAAATATTCGATTCCTTGGCCGTTTTCCTCATCAAAGCCAACTGTATCGGCTTTGAAAATTAAGTAAAGCATAATCAGTAAACCTACGAAAACGTGTAATCCGTGAGCGCCTGTAGCAACGTAGAATATTGAACCTTGAGGTGAACCAATATCGAAACCTTCTGCAACTAAATGACTCCATTCTACTAACTTTAGAACTATAAACAGCGAACCTAGAAGTAAAGTTGCAATCAAATAGTTTCTAATTGCCTTTTTCTTATCTGGAAGGAAAAATCGCATGAAATTAGTTGGTGCTTCCCAATTCTTATCTTTAGCAGTCTTCAATGCTAATACGATGGTGTATGAGGAAACAATTAGTGCAAATGTGTTTATTGCTCCAGGCATTAAAGTCGCTACATCATATCTTAGTAAGTCTGAAGCAGTTACTACCGAACCTTCAGCAACTCCATAACATGAATCTCCTTCCTCGGATGCTCTAATCGCCCAATCTGTACACCACTCTGTACGGACACGGAGATACGATGAAAAGAAAGTGGCGAAAACCATAACTTCAGACATAATAAATACCCAAATACCTGCTTTTCTAATATGTTCACCTTCAAATGGTGCCGAGGTAGCAATTTGTTCACCATGTCCAATGAATGGTAAATCTTCTTTCCACCAATTAGCAATTCCAAACATTATCACTGTAAGTCCAACAAAACTCAAAGCGAAATCGCTCATTGCAAAAGTTCCACCTTGAGACATCAAAGCCTTACAAGCCACGACGAAACTTGGGAATCCCATAAGGAATAACAAAACACCTAAACTAAATATTATCGGTGAAGAAGAACCGTGATGTTCTTCGTGATGATCATCGTGA
>DUJK01000008.1:0-4521 GCA_013329925.1 Candidatus Poseidoniaceae archaeon | reverse complement strand
TCGTGATGATCATCGTGACCATGGTCATCATGGCCATGTTCTTCATCGGGTTGTAATGCATTGAATAGTCCTCCAATTCCAAGGAATGATGCATAAATGAAAAACATAACTAGAATTGTCAAACCAGCAACACGGTATGTTAAGAATGAATGATGTGATTTCTCATAATCTTGTTTCAAGTCGGCTAACTCATCTTGAGTAGCAAGAGGATCTTCTTTGGCTTCATAATATTCATATTTAGCTTCATCATAAACATCGTGCTTATTATTTGCAACTCCAACTCCAAGTGCCGCAAATGCAATAATTCCGACAGTAAGGAATAATCCAGCCATCATGACCGCGCGCGTCCATGTTGAATTTTCTACATGGTTGTTATGAGCGCTCATTCTTCAGCCCCCTTTGATTTGCCTTTCCATAATTTATCTGAAATTGAGCCCTTGTCAGAATGATGTCCGTATAACTCGTTCATATCTCCTTGAGTAGGTATATCATGGAATGATGGTGTTGGAGGAGGAGATGTTGTCGACCATTCAAGTGACCAACCGCCCCAAGGATCTTTGCCAACAGGTTCTCCAGTTCTTCGAGATTGGAATATATTCCACGCCAGAAGTAGTTGGCTTAATCCGAATATGAATGCAAATATTGTAACTGCCATGTTATATTCGGCAAATCCTGTTTCCTCTAAATATGAATGAGTTCTTCTCGGCATCCCCATAATACCTAATTTATGCATAGGCCAGAAGGCAGCATTGTAAGATGCAAAACCAATTAGGAAGTGCCACAAACCAAGTGTTTCATTCAGTTTTCGGCCAGTGACCTTAGGATACCAATAGTAGACTCCAGAGAATAGAGCAAATACCGTACCTCCAATGAATACATAGTGGAAGTGCGCAACTACGAAGTAAGAATCATGGAAGTGAATATCAAGTCCTGCAACTGGGAAGAACATTCCAGATATCCCACCAAGGGTAAAGGTGACAAGGAAACCGAGTGACCACAACGTATGAGTTTTCATTACCAAACTTCCTCCCCATAAAGTTGCTAACCAATTGAAAATCTTGGCGCCTGTCGGAATAGCTACGGCCATTGTAGTAACCATGAAAGCAGCCCGCCAAAATGCATCCATACCTGATGTTAACATGTGGTGGCCCCAAACAATGAATCCAACAACACCAATTCCGGCCATTGCGAAAACCATCGACTTGTAACCGAAAATTGAACGCCGCGCGCTGGTTGCCAATACTTCAGAGACTATACCAAATGCAGGCACAATTACAACGTATACTTCGGGATGTCCAAAGAACCAGAATAAATGTTGGAATAGCAATCCATCACCACCACTGGTGAAGAAAACCGTACCTATTGTATGATCAAATAATAAGAATACTAGGCCGATTACCAATGCTGGTAGAGACATATAGAGCATGAAAACGCTTACGAAGACAGACCATGAGAACAATGGCATCTTCATCCATGTCACACCAGGTGCTCGCATTGTAAACACTGTAGTAATGAAGTTTACACCGCTAAGAGTTGAAGAAGCCCCAAGCATCAACATACCCGAAAGGAATGCTGTAGTACCAACATTAGAACCGTATTGTGCCATTCCTTCTCCGAGGTTAGCCTCGGTCAAAGAAGAGTATGGAGGATACATAACCCACGTAATATCAGCAGCTTCTCCGGACCAAATTCCTGTATAGATTAGAGGACTTGAAAATACTAGAAGCCAAAGACCCATAGCATTAATTCTTGGGAATGCCAAATCTTTAGCACCGATCTGCAGAGGTAAAACATAGTTCATGAATCCTGCAATCATCGGCATCGCTGCTAGGAAAATCATAGTGGTTCCATGCAGTGTGAAAAACGAGTTATACTCGGTTTCAGTAAGGAATGTGTTTTCTGGTATTGCAAGCTGTATCCTGAATAGTAATGCAAGGAAACCTCCTACCAAGAAGAAAATGAAACCGTAAAGGAAATACAGAACACCCACTTCTTTGTGATCTGTAGTAGTCAGCCAAGGTTTAAGATAAGCCCAAAAGTTAGCTATTGAGAAAGATTCTGGAGAGCGTGAGTAGTAAACCCACATGACACCTAATAAAACTAGACCTAAAGATAATCCAACTGCTGTTAAAAGTAGTACTAAGGCTCTAACGCTAGGTGCTAATTCTCCAGCGTTAATTCCACTAATTGTAGTTTGATAAGTATTCCACATATCACCTTGAGAACCTGTGCCACCGTTAACTGCATTAGCATTGATAGTGAATTCGGTAAAAACAGTATCATCAGCAGGTGCAACCCATTCGAAATCCCAAGTTCTGAATTTATTTCCTGCATCTGTATGAGTTAATCCTCCATCCATTTCATGACTCAGTGTTGGGTCAACCGAGGTAACTGTTCCTTTGGAAGCAAGAATTCTAAATCCGCCAGCGCGAGTATTCCAGCCGTTTTCTTCGAGTCCGTCGCCCCAAATTTCCATCACATCATTTGTAACTGTAACCGTGAAAGGATATGTTTCACTGGCGTTAAATTCTGTAGGCAAGCCTGTAACTGTAACAGTGGTGTCGGATGATGGACCACCGTGGCATGAACAGCCGTTATCTCCAAAACTATTGATCCCACCTGGTGCGGCGGTAAATTGAGGGATTGCAAACATCGAAAGAAGAATTACTCCTAAGACACCGATTGCTACTTTACGCATCAACTACTCACTCCATCGGATTTCTTGACGCCGGTGTCTGCATCACACAAGATTTGTTGATTGGTTTTTTCATCGAAATATGATACAACATCTACTTTACCAATCATCTTGGAATGGTCGAGTCCACAGTATTCAGCGCATCTGATGTCGAATGTACCTGGGTCGTCGGCCATAAACCACATCACAGTACCTCCTTCAAGCCCAGGTACCAAATCTTCTTTGACCCCCCATTCCGGGAGCCAGAAGGAATGTTGTACTCCCCAATAAGTACTGTTGAGTTCAGAATAGTCGGAAGTAAGAGAAAATAATGAAAGTACTACTTCTTCATCGCAAGGCACTACTAAGTGTTCCCCTAAGGCAGTAGACAACTGATGTCCAACTGGGATATGCTGCCAAGTGTGAAGAACTTCGCCTGAAGAATCTAAAACCTCGACTGTCGAATATGTGAATCTATCGATACTAGAAAGTAATCTAAGCGTACCTAGGCCGGTATCAAGGCCATAATCACTACTAACTCCATCCATCGTTATTGAAATATTGGTAGCCCCGCTATTTGCGAATTGAACAACCAAATCTTGCCCCCAGTTGACATCAATTCCAGTCTCTCTTGGGTCATCTTGCCATGTTAATTCTTCATTGTAATTGAACTCCCAAAACCACTGCTTTCCTACGACTTCCATATTGAATGATTCATCTTCATCAGGAATTACCCATACAGCTGTATTGGAAGACAAAGCGAGTACAACAAGCCATACTACAATGAGGGTAGGTAGGACATAAAATAGAACTTCGATTCTTGTATTATGTCGTTCTACAGGGAAAGATCCGACAACAATATGGTCTACATCTGTTGTATCTGGTACAATGTTTTGCCTGTATCTAGCCATGGCATAAAAAAGCCATCCAAATGTTAGAACTCCAACTATAATACTCCAAAATAGGAATTTGTCGTAGAGCACAGAAAAAACGGTATCGTCCGCTGGCATGGTGTTGACCTGTTCTACCGCCCAAGTAGTGGACCTTAAGGATTTGGCGGATAAAGTACAAACTCAAGAGTTTTACAACACCCTTAGATGTTACGCAGTACGCCACTTTCCCTGATATTATATGAACCTTAGTTTTTACATAGGTTGGCGCGCCGAGCGAGTAAAATATGTTCGCTTAATGGATGAATTGTTGAAGAAGATTATTGGTGATTTTATGCGCGAGAAAAAATCTGCAAAAGAATCCAATAATCAAAATAAAAGATTCCAATTAGCTGGTCTGGCTTTGAGCGAGCAGCGAGTTAGGAATCGCGAAATGAATTTTCCAATTTTGGTAGAAGGGAAAAGAGATAAAATCGCATTGGAGTGTCTAGGTTTTACTGGAAAAATAGTGGTTTTAAACCGAGGATGGACAATAGATAGGGTTGTAACTTCTCTATTCGAAATTTATGGGCGTAGAAATCCTTTCGACTCTGGCCCTGTAATATCGGTGTTAATGGATTGGGATAGAACAGGTGGTCGTTTACAAAAAAAAATAGTTCAATTAATGGAAAGTTTTGACATGAAAGTTTGTCAAGATACAAGAAATGTATTGATGAAGGCGATTAAGCCTGAGACAAGAGTTGTTGAGAGTCTCAAAGGAATGTCAGATAAATTACTACCAATAATCGATAGTTATGATTATCAAAACTAATCTCTCGCTCTCCAATCACCTGATTTAATTATCTTACCCGACTCTCCATTATACTTGTAAGTCCACGCCCATTTAGGATTATTTTCGTCATTAACTTTAGTAATAATTCTGGTGAATAAAGAATCATTTGAGTTATAGCCGTAGAA
>DUJK01000016.1 GCA_013329925.1 Candidatus Poseidoniaceae archaeon | reverse complement strand
AATTCTGCTAGGATCAGGAGTGGGTCCCATGTCAAGTGGCTTTTCACCTATTGGCTCATCCTCAACAGTGATTGAGATTTTGTTATCGCTTGAAGAATTGCTAGAAGCATTGGCTTTTTTCTTTTCTTGGCCAATTGGCATAGTCCATCCTAAGCCAGTTAAACCCAATTCTTCGACTTTTTGACGAACCCATTCAGCCTCGCCTTTTAGCAGAACATTCGTATCGTGTTCATCTGACCTAAAGCGGTATTGGACATAGCCTGTGAGTTCCGCCATAAAAAGCGGGAATTACTCATTGCCTTCAAGGTGACGATTAATTACTTGCAAGTTGCCTAAGTACTGTATGCAAAATTCCACCATTACGATAATACTCAACCTCTACCGGAGTATCTAGTCTTACTTGTGCTTGAAATTGGATTTCAGTCCCATCAGACTTTTTCGCACTAACTGTTAGCATTTCAAGCGGTTTGACGTTGTCATTGACAGGAATTGAATAAAGTTCAGTGCCATCAAGTCCCAACAATTCATGAGATTCTCCATCTTTGAAAGTCATAGGAAGTACGCCCATACCAACTAAATTGGAACGATGAATTCTCTCAAAAGATGTAGCTATAACTGCCTTGACACCTAGTAAAAAGGTTCCTTTGGCAGCCCAATCCCTAGAGGACCCAGTTCCATACTGAGAGCCAGCAAGTACTACTTTGGGACCATCATAAGATTGAGCGGCATCGAATACAGAAGTTACCTCGCCGGTAACTGTGTGCAATGCATAACCGCCTTCAGTACCAGGGGCCATTTGATTTCGGATTCTAACGTTGGCAAAAGTTCCTCGCATCATTATTTCGTGATTTCCTCTACGGCTTCCAAAAGAATTGAAATCTCTCTTGTCCACTCCTCTCTCAACAAGCCATTTACCAGCTGGGCCATCTTTGGGGAATGAGCCTGCTGGCGAAATGTGGTCGGTAGTTATTGAATCTCCTAGTTTGAGTAATACTTTTGCATCCTCAATACTGGAAATAGGATCTGGGTCTGGAGAGAGGCCAGAGAAAAAGGTTGGAAGTCTAATATATGTAGAATCATCTTGCCAAGGATATAATGGACTCGCTTCAGAAGGAATAGAATCCCATCTTGGTTCATTCATGGCATCTGAATATCTCTGCCTAAACATATCTGGCGTAATAGCCTTGAGTGCTTCACTAATCTCCAAATCAGAAGGCCAAATTTCACTCATCATAACTGGAGTACCATCTTGAGAATATCCCAAAGGTTCAGTTTCTAGATCTATCTCTAAATTGCCTGCAATAGCATAAGCAACAACTAGAGGTGGACTAGCTAAATATGATGCCTTGACCTTGCTATGGACTCTTCCTTCGAAATTTCTATTTCCTGATATTACCGAGCCAACAATTAATCCTGCCTCATCTATGGCATTGTCAATATCTTCAGGAAGCGGGCCGGAATTACCAATACATGTAGTACAACCGTAACCAACTACATTGAAACCCATAGCATTCAAATCATCTTGCAGACCTGTCGCTTCATAATACTCAGTAACCACACGACTGCCTGGTGCTAGAGAGGTTTTGACCCATGGTTTGACAGCAAGGCCCCGTTGCCTAGCGTTTCTAGCAAGTAGCCCTGCAGCCAACATGACCCCTGGATTGGATGTATTGGTGCAAGAAGTGATTGCTGCGATTACAACATCACCGTGGTTTAGATCAAAACGTTCTCCTTCAACTCCAACAATAGCACTTTTGGACAAATCACTTTCTGCTAAACCATGCCCTTGGTGACCAACTTCAGCAGTCAAAGTCTTTGCGAAATGTTGCTTCATATTGGTTAAGTCAACTCGGTCTTGCGGTCGTTTTGGGCCTGCTAATGCTGGCTCTATTGTTGTCAAATCAAGTTCTAAAGTTGCCGTATATGACTTCTCGGGGTCATTTGAGTTGTACCACAGGCCTTGCGCCTTACAGTACTGCTCAACCGCATTGATTGCTGAATCTTCACGACCTGTTAACCTAAGATACTCCAAAGTTCGCTCATCAACCGGGAAGAAGCCACAAGTCGCTCCGTATTCGGGAGCCATATTAGCAATTGTTGCTCGGTCTGCTAAGGTGAGGGCGGCCATACCGCTGCCAAAGAATTCAACAAATTTCCCAACTACGCCATGTTCCCGCAGCATCTCAACGATACGCAGAGTCATGTCAGTTGCCGTCACGCCGGGATTGAGCGAACCTGTTAGCCTAACTCCAACTACATCTGGCGCTAACATGTATATCGGCTGGCCAAGCATAACTGCTTCTGCTTCAATACCTCCAACACCCCATCCAAGTACTCCAAGACCATTGATCATCGTAGTGTGTGAATCAGTACCAACCAATGAGTCAGCAAGCCAAATTCCGTTTTCTTGCCTTGCAACACTTGCTAAAAATTCGAGATTTACTTGATGAACAATACCTCTTGATGGCGGTACGACTTGAAAGTCTTTCAGTGACTTTTGACCCCATTTAAGAAATTTATAACGCTCCATGTTGCGGTGATATTCGATATCTAGATTCATATCCAAAGCATTGCTATGCGAACCTGAAACGTCAACTTGAACTGAATGATCAATAACTAGGTCCACTGGAACTTGCGGATTGACTTTTTTGGGATCTCCGCCCATCTCCACCATTGCATCTCTTAATGCAGCCAAATCAACCACAGCCGGAACGCCGGTGAAATCTTGTAAGATAACTCTTGAAGGTCTAAATGGAATTTCGCCACGCTCTGCGTTAGGTTGCCAATTTGCAATATTACGCACATCTTGTTCGGTGATTAAGAATCCGTCGTTACCCCTTAACGCCCCTTCTAGTAGAATTCGGATTGAGTATGGTAGATGAGAGGTGTCTATCCCATTTTCATCTAATCCAGACATCGAGTAATAATGACCACCAATAGAAAGTTCCCGCTTTGCATTGAAGGTGTCCACGGTCGCCATATTTACACCCAATGCGTAGACATGTATCAATCAAACGCTTTGATTTATCTCATCAATTACCAAAAGTACCACCATGGGATATCTTCTCCACCGTTGGTAGTTACGCTAACTAACGTTACCGGATCAACAGGAGTAGACCCTTGTTGGCCACCTGTTGCAACTTCGCTTATTGAAGTAACAAATTCACAGCCGTCCGTAATTTCGCCAAATACAGTATGAACACCGTCCAAATGCGACGGATTACTGTCTTCAGGAATAAGGAAGAATTGACTGCCGCCGGTATTTGGTGGACTGGTTTTGGCCATTGAAATAGTACAAGGCGTGTGAAGAAGTCCGTTATCTGCCTCATCTGGCATTGTATAGAGAGTTTCACTGGAACAGTCAGTGGAACTATCCATGGCTTCCCCATTGCAGTAGCCAAACCACTTAGCAGCATAACCACCTGTGCCATCTTGGCGTTCAAAGTCGCCGCCTTGAATCATAAAATCGTCAATCACTCGATGGAATGGTGAGTCGTCATATTCACCCGCAACCGCATGCAGATGTAAGTTCTCGGTATGCACAGGAGCAGCTTCAGGATTTAGAGAAATCGTGATGGTTTCGTCGTTATACACGCCTGAAGCATCTGTCCACGTCAAACGCATTTTTGCCTCGGTGGGCAAATCTGTTGGTGGTGTGTATGTAGCAGCCTTGAGAATTAACAAGGCAACAAAAATCGCACCAACAAGTGCTCCAAGTCCGGCAATTGTCGGAGTTCCATCGTTGATTAAACGCGGCAAATTGGTCTCTTTAATGCCTTTGTCCTGCATTTCATTGAGTAATTCATTGTAAGTGGAATTATTGCCTTTGTTTCTCGGTGCTTTCTTTACTGAATCACGTAATAATGACGCAGCTCTACGATATTCGGCGTTGGAATTTTTTTCCTTGGCGTTAGCCCAAGTTGCTTCGCCGGCGAGTCTTAGCGTTGTTGCATGTTCACCTGGACCATCGATTTCACGTAATAATTCTAAACATCCGGAGGCATTTCCTTTGTCAAGCATCTTTCTTGCTTTTTCCCAAGATTTATCCATTTTTTCGTCTGCCATGTTGGTCGGACGGAGGTTTCTGTTTTGAGGTTCTCTATGAAAATTAGCAATAATCCTCTTGCATAACCAAGCAACATATTCAAAGAGTGCTTGCTAATCGGTAATTTTAGGGGCGGGTGCTTAGAGCCCCAGGAGATTAAATTCAATGGAAAACATTGCCAATGATTTCACGATAAATATTGCAACGGCAAATGGAACTGGTTCCCAGTCTGCGAATCTAATTCTATTACAGTCTATGTTTGACATGGGCATCCCAGTAAGCGGAAAAAATCTTTTTCCCTCAAATATTTCTGGCCTACCTACTTGGTATATTATTAGACTCTCAGACCATGGCTATCAAGCCCCAGGCAATAGAACTGACATACAAATTTTAGTCAACCCCGCAACATGGGAAGAAGACCTTGCAGCACTCGAACCAGGTACTGTTGTCATATGGAACGAAAACTCCAAACTACCCATGGATAGAGATGATGTGATTTCATACCCAATCCCGATGACAAAAATTGCCCGGGGGATAAATCCGAAGCTTGCCAAGTTGATTACCAACATCGTATATGTTGGCGCCATAGCCGAAATATTAGGAATCGAAAAATCGGCTCTTGAATCAGCAGTAAAAAAGCAATTTAAGGGTAAAACCTCAGCCATCGAACTCAATTCCGATGCGTTAGAACAAGGAAGAGCCCACTTTCGTGAAAATCTAGAAAAAATCGATCCATACACCGTTGAAAGCAGGCCGATTGAAAAGCCTCAATTTTTCATCGAAGGCAACGAAGCGGCAGCAATGGGGACCCTATTTGGCGGCGCTCAGCTATTAGCTTGGTATCCAATCACTCCTTCCTCATCAATAGCGGAAGGAATAATTGGCTGGATTCCTAAAATCAGAACCAATGATGAGGGAGAGGCCGACTGTGCGGTGATTCAGGCGGAGGATGAACTAGCCGCAGCGGGAATGGTCTTAGGTGCTGGCTGGGCTGGAGGACGTGGATTAACTGCAACTTCAGGGCCTGGCATTTCTCTAATGCAGGAATTTATTGGACTGGGATACTTTGCTGAAATCCCATCCGTATTTTGGGATGTCTGCCGAGTTGGACCATCTACCGGTCTGCCAACTAGAACTCAACAGTCTGACATTACCCTGCTTTACGAAGGCAGCCATGGAGATACACAACATATTGTTCTATTCCCTGGCACTGTTGAAGAGTGTTTTGAATTCGGTTGGCGAGCTTTCGATATCGCTGAACGATACCAAACACCAGTATTCCCGATGAGCGACTTAGACTTGGGGATGAACAGATGGACATGCTCAGGCTTTGATTATCCAGATATTCCAATGGATAGAGGAAAAGTTGTTCGTGACCGTGATGTGTTTGAGGCCTTTGAAGAATTTGGCAGGTATCTTGATGTTGATGGTGACGGAATACCATATCGAACTCTTCCAGGATCGGGGATGGCTCCTATCCTATACCGTGGAACAGGGCACAACCCAATGGGCCTATATTCAGAAAAACCACATGATTACTTTCAACTTATGACCCGACTGAAAAATAAGATAGATGGCGCCAGAGATGATCTTCCAGCTCCTATTCTGCGAGAAGAAGCAGAACAAGAACTCGGGATAATTTATCTTGGCAGTATGGAAAATTCTATCCAAGAAATCGACGATATTCTAGAAGCCTCTGGAATCAAAGTTAGTCAGTGTAGAATACGTGCATTACCTGCGCACAGCGAAATTGAAAAATTCATTGCCCGTCACAAGCAAACTGTGGTTTTAGAAATCAACAGAGACGCGCAACTCTTCGGTATTTTAAGGAAAGAATTGCCATTTGAACTAATTGAAAAGATGCATAGCGCTGCATACTCAGACGGTATGCCGCCACGTGCTAAGATTTACGCCGATTTAATATTAAAAATCTTACAGGGTGAGTAAAAATGAGCGAACAAAAAGAACGACCGGAACGCAAAGAGAGACCTGCTAGGGCAGAGCGCAAGGAACGCCCTGCTCGTAGCGAACGCCGTGAACGTGCACCTAGGCCGGTAAAACTGAACGTCATAAATGAACCAAAAGAAAGTTACACTGGTGGGAAATCATCACTATGTCCAGGTTGTGGTCACGACCAAATCTCAAATGTGATTATTAGTGCAGCCTGGGAAAATGGTATTGAGCCTCATAGAATTGCTAAAATGTCAGGCATCGGTTGTTCGTCAAAAACTCCGGCTTATTACCTCGGTAAATCTCATGGTTTCAACACAGTACATGGTAGAATGCCCTCAGTAACTACCGGAGCATATGCTGTCAACAAAGACCTACTCTACATCGGAGTTTCCGGAGACGGAGATTCGGCTTCTATTGGTATTGGACAACTTATTCACGCAATAAGAAGAAACATGGATATGGTCTACATAGTCGAAAATAACGGTGTTTATGGCTTGACTAAAGGGCAATATTCTGCTACTGCTGACATCGGCTCTAAAAAGAAGAAAGGGCCAATCAACAAAACTCAGCCAATTGACCTTTGCGCACTAGCAATTAACCTCGGATGTACCTTTGTTGCTAGGTCATTCTCAGGCTCAAAAAAGCAATTAAATGCTATACTCAAAGCAGCAATGTCACACAAAGGGTTCGCGCTAATCGATGTAATTTCACCATGTGTCACCTTCAATAATAATGATGAATCAATGCGCTCATATGGATATGTCAAAGATAACGAAATCACGCTACACATGACTGATTACATTCCACATTTTAATCCAATTCCAGAAGTTGAAGTTCCCGAAGGAAACTTTCGCGATATAACCTTGCACGACGGCTCTACTATCCGGCTTGAGACTATCTCCGATACTCATGACCCGGGCAACGCAGTTGCTGCACTAACCGCACTACACGAAGCGGAAAATCAAGCAAAACACGTGACAGGTCTACTTTATTTCGACAGCACAAAAGCATCACTAGCAGAAGATTTAGGGATCGTAGAGACTCCGTTAATCGATGTTCCTGATTCTGAACTGAGGCCAGGGAAAGATATGCTGGATAAAATTAATGCAGCATTCCTTTCTTGAAATGACCAGAGACCCAATCTCCAATAAAGGAGTAGTTTTCACCAAATCCCATGGGACCACTAACTGTGGGCGGCATCGGTCTAGCAGTATCTGCTTCTCTGTACACGGCTTACAAATTAAATAAACGCAGAAATATGCGTTTACTAAGAGAGGCTAGAAGGAGAAAGTATGCTCCTGATCTTCCTCCACTAATCAATACCAACACAACGACTACGGTAATTGCTCAGGATGAAGTATCATCAGAAAACCGCCCACCAGTTGAAAGAACTGTGCAGATTGAAGAGTTGGATGAAAAACAATACGATCAATGGAAGGTTAGAGATGACAAGCGAAATACCAATATCATGGAACTACGCTTAATTTTAGGAGACATCATTAGTGACCTTCCCGAACTTGAAGAAGTAGTTGAAGAAGAATTCACTGATGAAGAACGTATCATGGAGTTAGCTGCAAGAGGCGAGTGGATTCAAGAAAATGAAGAAGAATTAGAAGAACACGCGACATTTGTTGAAACTGAAATGGTTGGTTCAGGTATCATCGTCGAAGAAACCCCACCTGAAGATGATGACATGGACGAACGACTTGAACGTGAAGGCGGGAAATCTGGCGCAGTACAAGTATCACTGGCATGGGATGATTACAATGATTTGGATTTGCACCTATTCTGCCCATCCGGTGAAAGAATATATTTCAATAACAAGGAAAGTGAATGTGGTGGAGAACTTGACGTTGATATGAATGTAAAACCGGTCAGTAATAATGCGGTTGAGAATGTGGTGTGGACTAAAAATCCACCAAAGGGCACTTACAAAGTTGGTGTCCATTTCTACAAGCATCACAGAAAGCGTCGCACTAAGAAGAAAACTAAATATCGCTTAAGAGTGTCAATATTTGGCAAAGTCCAAGAATATTCAGGCATGATAAAATACGGTTCAGCCATGCAAATGGTCACTGGATTTACTATTGGTAAGCAAGATGATCTGGCCAAGAAATATGACGCTTTTGAATAATATTAGTATCAAGAGCCGGCGATAGATTTAACTCAATTGATGCAAAATTACCATTATGACCAAACGTGAGAGTTTTTGGCCTCTTGCGATATTTTGGGCGATTTCTGTCGGCTACATGATTTACATTTTTAAGCCAATGAACACAGGTTGGGATAATAACTACAATATTCTGTTCTGTATATTTGGTTCTGGTTTCTTGTTATTGATTGCCTTACTATTCGCACTAATCTCCAACGTAACTCAATCCGCACTAAGAATAAAATTCCCAGCTCAACAACTACATGAGGAAGAATAATTTCAACACAGTTGGTAGTCCCTCTCGGATTTGAACCGAGGTCGGGGGAACCAGAATCCTCCATGATGGACCGCTACACTAAGGGACTATGACCCCCGCTGTGGCATTGGCTTTTTCAATTAAGCGGTTTTAATCAACTATTAGAACTTGTAAGTTTATTTATTAACCAACAGTTAACAGCGTAGTACATGAAGAAAATACTAGCAGTGCTTTTTGCTTGCTCAATTGTTCTAGCCGGATGTATGGATTTAACTGACGAAGACGTCGACGCAATCGTCGATGCAATCGTTGAGATACCCGGTTGTAACGCAGACGAAACCGCCTACAATTATGATGTGAATGCAACAAATAACAATGCATGTTTAACTGAAACAATTCTAAAACAATCAGTTACTGACTTTGTTAATCTTATCGATGAAGGCCCTGCATGGGGTGAAACCATGGGTATTGTAACGCAAGGTAGCGAGACAGACTCTGATGGAGCGACCACTTCATTTACAACTACAGTAGCAATGTCCCCAGATGGCATGTATACTCTAGTTGAAATGGATATGGGAATGATGAATATAGAAATTGGTGAACTGATGACCAAGAATGCTGATGGCA
Source organism: Candidatus Poseidoniaceae archaeon (assembly GCA_013329925.1). Taxonomy (GTDB): domain Archaea; phylum Thermoplasmatota; class Poseidoniia; order Poseidoniales; family Poseidoniaceae; genus MGIIa-L1; species MGIIa-L1 sp8734u. The sequence continues at coordinate 629 of DUJK01000016.1, read as the reverse complement.
CCACAAATATCCAAACTAATTGGATGGGTAACACATATCAAATGAACACAGAAGCAATATTTGATGACCATTGGAATGAACAATCATTCCTAGAGGATAATCAAGATGACATGGATGACGGCACGGATGAAAACATGGACGATGATATGGATATGGACCTCGGAATGCCAGATACTGATGTAAGTATACCAGAAGATTTTGATCCGGCAACTGCACTATATGCAGCGGGCCTTGCAACAAGCACTGGATATTCATTCACCACTAATCTTGAACACGATGTTGATCACACCACAAGTATGACATTTACCCTCTCAGTTGATTTTACTGTAACCAATCTGATAATGGTTGAAACTTATGATGGTATGGAAACTACGTCCTCGATTAATATGTTAGACGCCGATGCTGCTGATTTACTACTTGTCAATGATGTGACTCTGATGGAGTTCGCACTTCCATTCACCTTAGCCCCGATGGGTGGCCATGACAGCGGAGACTCAAACGATGAAGAAGATATGTTCCTCTGTGACAACGGAGACGAAGTTCCTATGCATTGGGTCAACGACGGTATGGATGACTGTGGCGACGGGTCTGACGAGACAAATCACAGTGATGACGGACATGACGACCAC
>DUJK01000199.1 GCA_013329925.1 Candidatus Poseidoniaceae archaeon | reverse complement strand
TCAGCATCGCTTGGTGCGGTAGCTAGTTGATTTGCTGAAATCTATTCTTCACACATCTTGGATGTTCTCACACTCCGCTCCCGACACTGTAAAGTGAACACCCCCGCGGACTGATTAAATCCTGAGTTCCATTGCCCCAATTGATGGCGATGAAACAATCACTGTTGGAAATGGTAAATATTGAACGACATTATGAAACCCCAGCAGGTGTTGTTAGAGCCTTAGACGGTGTATCATTTGAGATAACTCAAGGTGAAAGAGTAATCTTGCTAGGCCCGTCCGGTTCTGGTAAAACAACCCTACTCAATTGTCTATCTTCACTTGATAGCCCGACTGGAGGAAATTATACTTTCAAGGGAAGCGAGGTTCCAAGAAATCATTCTGAACAAATGACTTCATTCCGCAGAGAAAACATTGGTTATGTCTTTCAATTTTTCAACCTGTTACAAGATTTAACTGTACTCGAAAATATTTTGTTAATTCAAGAATTATCTGGTAACAAAGACCAAAAAAGAGCAATTGAACTGCTTAAACTGGTTGGTCTTGAAGATGAAATTAATCGATTCCCTGGAGAAATTAGTGGTGGTCAACAACAACGTGTTGCTATTGCAAGAAGCATTGCTAAGCGGCCAAATTTGCTACTTGGTGATGAGCTGACTGGTAATCTTGATACTGAAACCTCGCAAAAAGTTATGACTGCCCTAGTCAAAGCCTGCAAGGAAGAAAACATCACCGCAGTATTCGTTACCCACGATGAAGGATTAGTGCAATATGCCACTAGAGTAATCCGCATTGATAGTGGTAAAATAATCTCAGATCAATTAGTCAATAATGAAGATGAATGAGGTGATTGGATGTCTACTTTGCTCAATAAACGACTGGCACGAAGTCTGTGGCGGACCAAACTTCGCCTATTCGCAGTTGTTTTCATGGTCTCAGTAGGAGTATTTGCTGGTATCACTTTTGGCGGTTATTCCCATAACCTAGACGGCATGTATGAAACAATGCATGCTGATGATGAAGATGGTGCTAATCTTGCAGACTTATGGATTGACAATCGCAGCACTTTATGGAGCGCAGAGCAAGTAGCTGAATTTTGCGAAGGGTTGACTGAATCTTTAGCTGAAATTTCAACTCAAAATATCGATTCATGTGAGGGTCGCACTATCCTTCAGGGGGCAATGTTCTATGACGATAATGGCGATGAGAAAATTATCAATTCTTTATGGCATGGAATACCGTCAAATGCTAACTCGGATCGAGTGTGGATGCCTGAAGGGCATTCATCTGGCAGAGTTGCATCAGCGAATAATGAAATTGTCATTGATGCGCATGTTGCTGACGCACTAAAATTGACAATTGATGATAACGTCACCATAGGCGCAGGTAATGCAAGCGCAGAATTTACTATTGTGGGAATTGGTTATCACCCTCTACACGTAATTATGGCCCCGGAAGGCTCTATTTTCCCACCTGAAGCGGGCGAATTTGTTGTTGGGTATTTATCTGATACCGGAATGGCAAGATTGACTGGTAATGAATTGGGATCCAGCAATCTAATCGTACTTGATGTCAATGGAACTCCATCTTTTGATTTACCTGATACTGAAGCATATGAAGGAGAGGAAATTGACGAAATCAAATCTGCTGTTGATAGTGCAATTAATCAAACAGAATTAGATGCTCGAATAAGAGATAGAGGTCAAAATGAACAAGTTGAAGTGATGCGGCAAGACTTGGAAGGCTCAAAGCGTGCGACTGTTCCTTTTACCGTGATGATTGCCGCAATCGCTTCGATTACCATTGTCCTAAGTTTACAAAGATTAGTCCAAAGTCAAGCCAAAGAAATCGCAGTTTTGCGCACCCTTGGTGTGCCGAGGAAATCACTGCTATCTGGTTACCTAATGGCGCCCTTGGCCATCGGAGGCCTAGGTTGTATAATCGGTTGCTTAATCGGTCCATGGGGGATGAATTGGATGTTGGATTTTTATCAAGACATCATTGGCGTACCAATAATCGAACGTACCATACCACTAACCACCTACAGCACGGTTATAATTCCAACAATGCTCATCGTATTCCTCTCGGGGATATTACCTGCATGGAAAGCTAGCAGACTTGAACCGCTAGAAATCCTCAGTGGCCAAAATGAAATGCGTGTTGGCTCCAATCTGCTTAGAAAATTAACTGCATGGATGCCAACTACCCTCGGACTATCGATTCGCTCAAGTGTCAGAAAACCAATCAGACTGACAATGACTTTTATTGCCGTCGGTATTTCACTGATGTTATTTGGTTCAATACAAATGATGTCTGCTGGAATTCAAGACACCCTGATAACCGGTTTAGAAGATGACCAAGCCTGGGATGCGCAAGTATTTGTCATGACTGATGGCGAACAAGCCGTACTAGAATGGGCAGCAAATGTTTCAGCCACAACTGAATTACTAATCGAAATGCCCCTTGGTAGTGTTGATGATTCGAGTGACATCAGCAGATCATTTACTGTTGTTGGTTTGGATTCTTACAATGGTGGGATGCGTGAAGTGAATTTGCTGGAAGGAACGTTACCGGATAATTCACAACCGACAACCCAAGTTATGCTGGATGAAGGTGCTATGATATTTTTAGGATGGGAGATTGGAGATACTCAAATTGTCTCAATAAATGGGGCAGAAACGCCTGTTGAAATTGTCGGAGTTACTCGGGGTGAGATAGCCAGAACCATGTATTTCATTCGTGGTGACTTGAGTGAAATCACCGGAATTAATGCTACATCAGTGTACCTTGTATTGCCAGAAGGAGTTGAAATAGACACTCAATTAGGGGAAATATCCGCTGGAATTGTGGAACGCCAAACCTTGATTTATGGAATTGAATCGTTGATAGAACAGCAAACTCAAATATTCCAAGCGATAATGTATCTTGGACTGTTATTCACCATTGCAGTTATGCTTAACACAATGATCATGAATGTAGCAGAGAGAGATTTCGAATTAGCAACCCTTAGGGTACTTGGTGCTTCAACCAAGAGGCTAGGTGGTATGTTATTGTTCGAAAGTTTACTGATTGGAGTTATTGGCGGCATAGTTGGCGTCTTCTTTGCCTACGGTGGAGCGATCGGCCTAGCTGCTTCATTCTCATCTTGGGAGTTTTACGTGCCTGTAGTTCTAGTGCCAAATGTAGCATTCCAATTGATGTTTGGCGTAATAATAATCGCCATTGCTATGACACCGATTGGTGTTTGGCGTCTACGGAAAATGGACTTGGTTGAAAAGGTCAAAGACTTGTCTCAGTGAAGCGAACTCTTGATGAGCCGTCAATTCTTGGAGATATCATGGTCGATATACCTGATATTGGACACAGGGTCCAAATTGTAGTCAATGGCCATAACGGAAACTCCTCTCATGAGGGCATTATTCTTCACCCAGCATCCAAAGACCACTTGACTATCAAATTGACCAACGGCTACAATGCAAGTTATCCGGTGGAAGATATTGAATCTCTAGAAGTACTAGGTAAAATTGCTGAAGAAGAATTGCCTAATTATAACAAAATGGAGTTCAATGAGGGACTGCCCAGAGTACGGATCATTCACACCGGGGGAACTATTGCGTCGAAAGTGGATTACAAAACCGGTGCCGTTATTGCCAAGTTTGAGCCAGAAGAATTAGTATCAACCATTCCAGAGTTGGGTGGAATAGCCAATATTGATGCGGTAAAACTTGGTAATATGTTCAGTGATGATATTCGCCCACAACATTGGAACAAAATGATTGATGCTACAGAGCAAGCCTTCAGTGATGGGTGTGATGGAGTAGTTATCACTCATGGCACAGATACTTTACACATTACATCTGCAGCAATGTGCTTTGCATGGTCTGGAGATGGTAAAGCACCTCCAGGCCCAATTGCCTTAGTCGGCTCACAGCGTTCTTCTGATCGAGGCTCATCTGATGCTGCTGAAAATTTGATTTCCGCGGTTTATTGGGCGGCCAATGGACCAAAACCAATGGCTATCCGAGGTGATTCGGCAGTTGTGGTAATGCATGCTTCGAGCCATGACGGAACCTGTGCGATTCAACCTGGAACCGGGGTTAGGAAATTACATACCTCACGAAGAGATGCATTTAGAAATGTAAACAGCCAACCATTGGCCTATATTGATCTAGAAGATGGGGAACCTAAGGTGATAATTGAAGATTCATACCAACTTGCTAGAGACTCTAACAGTAGTGAAATATCTCAATCAGCTCGTAAGTATTCCACCGATGTCCGAATTGCCCAATTCATTGCTGGGCCTTATCTGCACGAAGCAGAGATTGAATCAATTGTTGCCAATGGGCCACAAGCAATTGTCATCCATGGCACAGGACTTGGACACTTACCAATCGATGATTCCGGTAATGACGCCCCTGAAAATACCAAGATTTGGCGAGTTTTAACTCGTTGTGTCAATCGTAATATTCCTGTGGTGGTAACATCTCAGTGCCTTAACGGACCTATCGACATGAATGTCTACTCGAAAGGAAGAAAACAACAACAAATGGGATTACTTGGTCATGGAAGCGTCGCAACACCTGACACCACATTAGTCAAAATTCATTGGGCATTATCCAACGACAAAGACGTTGGTAAAATTATCGCAATGAATCTATGTGGTGAAAATCACAATGTTTTGCTGGAGTGAAAGTCATGTCAAATAACTCCAATCAAAAACTTGAGGAACTGCGCCAAAAGCGCAATGAAGCAAACCTAGGTGGCGGACTGAAAAAACAAGAAGCCATTAGAAAAAGCGGCCGAGGAACTGCTAGAGATCGCATCAGCATGTTACTTGATGAAGAGTCATTTGTCGAAATCGATTCATTTGTCACCCATCGTACTGTTGACCATAACATGTTCCTGCACCAGACATTAGGTGATGGTGTGGTAGCTGGCCATGGAACAATTAATGGTCGTAAAGTATTCTGTTTTGCCCAAGACTTTAGCGTTCACGGCGGTAGTATGGGCGAAATACATGCTAAGAAAATCAGCAAAATTGTCGAGATGGCAGAACGTGCCAAGGTGCCAATTGTTGGTATGTGGGATGGTGGTGGTCAAAGAGCTCAAGATGGCATCTCTGGACTGGCTGGCACTGGAGAATTACTCGACCGTTTTGTTCAATCCAGCGGACGAATCCCAATAATTAGTTTGGTCCTTGGACCAGTCGTTGGAGTATCATCACTGGCTGCCGGCCTTGCTGATTTTACCATTCTAGGAGAAGACCACGGACAACTATTCCTCTCCTCACCTCTTGAAACTCCCGAGGTCATTGAAGGAGAAATTGATGCTGCCGGCCTAGGGGGAGCAAATCTACACGCATCGCGGTCTGGAATTGCCTGCTTAATTGCTGATGATGATGAGGACGCATGCGCAATGGCAGCTGAAATTCTAGGGTATCTTCCAGACCATAACGCGGCAATGCCACCATTTATCGAGACTGCAGACTCTAGCGAGAGATTAAATCCTGAACTCGAGACATTGGTACCTGATAATCCAAACCGCCCTTACGACATGGTCAAAGTGGTGGAAGAAATCGTTGACGATGGCGATTTCATGGAATTATTCGGTTCATATGCAGATAACATCATAATCGGTTTTGCTCGACTTGGTGGCAGAACTGTAGGTGTAGTTGGTAATCAGCCAAAAGTACTGGCAGGATGTCTTGATATTGATGCTTCAATAAAAGCAGCCCGTTTCATTCGTACTTGTGATGCGTTTAACGTCCCACTAGTAACTTTTGAGGACGTCCCTGGTTTCTTGCCCGGTGTAGTCCAAGAATGGGGTGGAATTATTCGACACGGCGCAAAACTTCTGTTTGCTTATGCTGAAGCCACAGTACCAAAGCTTACCCTTGTGACAAGGAAGGCATACGGTGGAGCATATCTTGCAATGTCATGTAAGCACCTGCGTAGTGATTACAACATTGCGTGGCCAACTGCTGAACTAGCCGTGATGGGTGCTGAAGGAGCGGTTAATATCATCCATCGACGTGAGATAAATGCGGTTGAGGATGATAGCAAAGAAGTTGTTAGATCACAATTAGTTGATGAATACAAAGCGAAGTTTGGCGACCCATATGTGGCAGCAAGAAATGGTTGGTTGGATGATGTTATCGAACCAAACGAAACCAGAGTTCGGTTGATTAGAGCATTGAATATACTACATTCCAAGCGTGAATGGAGCCCGCCCAAGAAACACGGCAATATTCCGCTTTGATTACTTATCTTGATTAATTCTGGAAAGCAGTCCAGTAGGTGATAAATCAACGCCCAATTCCTGCTCGACTACATCGACATTGTCTTCTTGCTCGAAAGAGAGTTGTTGTGAAGTATCAATTGGGTCACTTTTCATCGCTCTTAGTATGATTACTAAAACTAATACCATTATGATTAATCCAAGACCACCTACGACTATGACAGTACTAGATACTGCTGAGGAATCATCGGTTTCTGTTTCTTCCTCAACAATTGGAGTTGAAGAATTGAAATCAATTTCTGTATAAGCAACCACATCTGCGGTAAATGCAGGATCATTTACTGCGACTCTAATCTCAATTGTACCATTACTACCAAGGGGAACTTCTAGCATTGTCACACATTCCTTGGAGTCGCCAGAATCACCAAATATACAGGACGGGTTGAGATTCTGTTGTACAATACCATCTAGAGATATTTCTAGAGGGTGGTCAACAATTCCGTCCGTATCAAAAACAGAATAAGCTAAAGTTGCTGCAGTGTCATCAATTACATTTACATCCATCAAATTAAGTTCAGGTAAATCAGGCACTGAGATAACTTCTACGTTCAATAATTGACCATAGACTGAAGTACCATCTGATACGTTTAGCCAATCATTATTGATTACGCCAAAGTAATCAGCAATCGGTGAAATTATTATTTGAGAGCCAGAAATTATCGCCGTTGCAGTACTAACTGAATTTGATTCTATGGTCCATGATAATTCGTCCCCATCAATATCAAAACCAAAATCACTGATGTTGAGGACGATTGTATCATCTTCATCCATTGAAATATTCCACATGGAATTATTTACTACCATTACATCATCAACCGCTGAGACTTGGATTGGTATATCCAAATCAACCGCTTCCGTGGCCCCGTCGGTTACTCTAACGTGTAGTACTGTGGCGCCATTGGCATCAGGATTAGGCGTTATAGTTAGAACACCCTGGAAATAAGCAAACGAAACAGGTCCTGCTGAACCCTCTGTTTGATCATTAATTGATGCAAGCAGCGGCTCACCTTCCGGGTCGTAAGCAAAATCAGTAATATTTACCTGAATCGAAGGACCGTCTTCGATCAGTGTTTGCATAACCACATCTTCAGTTTTGACTACCGGATCGTTAAACGGTACTACGACGATTTCTAGAGTTGTTGTGGCTTCATCGATAACCCCGCCACCATCGGCCCGCATTAGCACATCAACTTCCGCACCAGTGATGTACTCCCCAGTAACTGTATGAGTCACCGACAGACCTCGATAATCGCTGTCTAGTTGAATTGAGAAATTATTAATCTGTCCTCCGCTTAGTACTGCTTCAACAATAAACACTTCCTGCCCGTCCGGGTCAGTTGCGATTTCACTGGCTAAAATATACCCTGTCCCACGTTCAGGCACCTCAATTTCTGGCTGTGGGGCAACAAAAGATAGAGGTTGGTCGGTTCTAATGAATTGATGTTCAATTGTTGAAGGAGCACCCTCTATCATAATGGTCATAAATGCAGTATGTTGTCCTGGTGCCAAATCTTCAACCACATAATCACACTGAGCAGTACCATTCTGGTGAAGTGAACCATTTGTCATAACTTGCTGGTTAAATCCGCACTCCAAGTCGACTTGCCAATCTGTTGAAATATCAGCATATTCCTCTCCATTACGTAATGTCCAATTGGCCAGTAATGAGAATGTTTCATAGCGACCAAACTCGTTAACTTCTACAGGGATTTTTGATTGGTTCTTGATTAACAAAAATTCTGCTTGAAACAAATTTTCCTCAGTATAAGACTCTGAGTCACTGGAAGTGGTTGGAGAAACCTCTCGATTGAAAGCTGGTCTAAACTCATCATGTACTCCTCTAAGAGTTAAGTCAAGGTAAGGCAAAAGATGGTCTAGAGCATATTCGATTTGTTGCTGTTGCGACATTGAAGCATCGCCATCACCACGATCGTCCCCAAAGAATATACCATCGTCAATATCATCTTGAAATTGGAAATGGTCGGCACCTAGAATATGCATCCAATGCCAAGCTAATGCCGAAGTTTGAGTAATGATTGGCAAATTGTCTTGCCCTTTGGCGATCTCATCGACAGTCCCTGTCATGAATAGGCCAGTCGCTGGTGAGGCTGGATCAATATTCCAGCCAAGGGGCCTAACGCTCTCCCAGCCGTTACCAGAAGGCCAGTCTGAAAAATCAATTCCTAATCCAAATAGTGACCTTGGTGGTTGAATCGCCGTTGAAAGCGATGATTCTTGCCAAAATGGGAATAGTGAATATGCTACTGCGGCACCTGTTCCGTGTCCAGAAACACCCCAATGATTCAAATCAATGTTGCCAAATGCAGCTGGTATAATCACATTGGATTGATTGGTTTCATTCATGAATGTAATAATGCCTTCAAGTATTGACATCGTGTCCTCTATTTGTGTGGTTTCATCACTCTCAAACCCGTTTGATACAATTACTATTGTTCCACGTTTGACTATCTCTCCAGCCAAGATCATGTAATCATCTCTATCCTCACCATCATCACCAAAGAATACCGTGAATGGAAATGGCCCATTACCTGCTATTGCTTCACCCTGACCATCTTCCATTGCTGGATACAATACGCGAAATTCAACTTCACCTGTCTCATAATCGCCCCACCCAACCGGGAAATCTATGCCAATATGTTGATTTTTGAAGTTCTGGTTCTCCTCTGGATGTGCATTAGCAAAACCTGAAAATGCGACACTGGCAAACAGAATTAGGACCAGTGAAAACGCTTTATCTCTCAATAATACCAACTCTCTTTACTTAATGCTAAGACACATCATATTTTGAAATTGGTGCCTCATGCATAAGATGCGAGAATAGTTTCAGCCTGAATTAATTTACTAACAAGCAAGTCCAAACTCGGTAGATCCTCTTTACATTGCGGAGCCCATAACTGTGACCATGATTCGAGATGTTGGGCTGCGAGTAACCATCGGCCATCAACATCTTTAGTTTTGAGCGCAGCAACTCTATCGGTATTTTCGCCATTGATTGGATGATATTGGGATTTAACACGAAAACCACTAACAGTAATGTCTTCAGGATATGAGTCATCATCAAAATTTACCAGCACATCACAAGTCCTGTCCGCAGTATCTGCACCGTTAAACCAGTCATAATCATGCAAATCTCTCTTACCACCAAATGCTTTCACTGTCCCTCCAATCATTTGCCAAGTGTGAGCAGTGGAACGAGCCGCACCTCCTCCGCCAATAATGCCTAAACAAGCTCCAGATGCAACATTGATTCCAAAGTATTCAGCAACTCTGACAAAACCAGAGCCATCGACATTTGAAGACCACCACCCAAAACCATCAAAGCGCAAAACATTGACTGATTCAATACGTGATGAATGATTAAAATCAACCACTGCTGGAGATTTTAACTGATGTTTTAGTGGGTAAGTTAAGTTTAGCCACACCTCTTCAGTGAATGATTTGGTTGGTAATTTAACGTCACACTTGAAAGGTAAAAGGCTGTTATAATCTAACCGCTTTTCTTTGGTTAACTCACTGAAAGATTCTTTGACCCCAATTGTTGAATCGAGGACTTTCTGCATCAGTGCGCGGTTACGAAACTTACCAAATGGTGCGCCTGTAAGGTCCCAATCAATTGGATTGGGAGTGGATTTAACATAACCCCAGGCTAAGGCATCTTGGATGAATTTGGCATCGATTAGGTCAGTGGCAATTATACTAAATTTATCACCCTTGGGTAAAACTTGACTTAGGTGTTGGGCTACAATATTGATTAGCACAGGAGAAAGTGAATGTGAGACTGGACTGCCAGCCAACCCATAATACACATCCGCCATGAATTATCGTCTCGATAATACCTTTTGAATCACTCTATTTCTAGACACATTACACAGATAGGTTTGAAAAAGAGGTGGTTTATCGATAACCATGAACGCAGGTAACTTCTTCTCCAATCAGCATCGTGGCAAAGGAATGATTGCTGGACTTACAGCCCTATTGGGTCTGTGGCTTTCAGCCGCAATGTGGATTGAATTCAATGATGCATTAGGTGGATTTTTTGGACCTAGCCTTGGAGTAATTATTGGTACTATTGTATTCTTATTGTATCAAACCAAAAAGAATGAACGCGAGTTTACCGCAGGTAGCAACTATAACACCTCAGAAACCACTAGTATGTATAGAGACCAAAATGGTAGAATGCAGCAAGTTGAATCAGATACAGAACTTGGAAGAAATCCTGTTGTATTTGTTGCAGCATTGTACGGCGCCATTATTTTAATCAGCGAGTTATCTTGGTCAAACTTCTTTTGATTGGTGATTTAGTGGATTTTTTTGATTTGTTTAGGTTAAAACAAAAAGCTGAAGCAGACAATCCTCGAACTGTATTTTACATCATTTTTGAAAAAGTTTCGATACTTTTCGCCTTGCTGATAATCCTTGCAGTAGGTGTTGCTCTAGAACTTCCATCATGGGGTGTCGCCTTACTTGTAGGTCTGTCCGTAGGCCCTGTTGTCTACGGGCATTATTACTTCATTTACATCAGACCAGCCCTAAAACAACAGGAAGGTTGATGAGTGCAGGTTGCTTGAGAGGTACAGTGATAGTATGGGTTTGTTCGGTGATCTTCTAGATTTTATTGGCCTTGGTGGAATAACTGGAATTGACATTCTATTTGCCGTCATGGCGATTATAGGCACTGGATTATTTTTGATTTATTTCCTCTTAGTGATGCTGTTTGGCTTTGCAGATGATATGTTACCATTTGACATGGAAATGAGTGCTGACGGAATATTCCATCTTTTTACCATCCAAGGTATTCTTAGCTTTATGATGATGTTTGGTATTTTTGGACTTGCCATGACTCAAGCAGACCAAAATGCCCTCCTAGCAATCATTGTTGGTGTGATAGCAGGTTCAGTTTCGATGTACATAGTCGGTAAAATTTTCCAAATGATGAAGGGTCTAGAAATGGATAATACCATCAAATATTCTGAAGCGATTGGTGCCAAAGGAACTGTCTACCGAACCATTAATGCGGGAGAACATGGTCAAGTTCAAGTTGAATATCAAGGCGCATTAAGAACCTCAGATGCTGTTGCTGAGGATGATACATTGACCATTGAAACTGGTAAATTCATCAAGGTGGTAAAAGCAATTGGTGAGACTTTAATTGTTATACCACTCAATATTTCTGAAAACGACGATTAGTCATTTCTGGAATTATTGCCTTTTTTTGACGGGTCAAGCCTCTTAAAGTAGGTCTATGTCCTCTTGCCATGGCCCTAGCAGAGAGTTTAGTAGTAATTGGAATTGCGCTGTTCGCATTAGTAGTACTATTGACCATTTATTTAGCAACTAGCAGATATAAATTAGCACCATCCGACAAAATATTGGTCGTGTATGGTAATGTCAAGACTGGTGGCGCCGCCGCTTGTTACCACGGTGGTGGTAAAATTGTCTGGCCACTAATCCAACACTATGCTTATCTAGACCTCAAACCAATGACTATCAGCATTAACCTAGAACACGCACTATCTCAACAAAACATCCGAATTAACGTTCCATCTACGTTCACTATTGGTATATCCACAGCACCGTCTATCATGTCAAATGCTGCAGAACGTTTACTTGGATTGCCAACTCCACAAATCGAAGATATGGCAAAAGAAATTATTTTTGGTCAACTTCGTCTTACTGTTGCTTCTCTATCCATCGAGCAAATTAACCAAGACAGAGAAGCTTTCTTGAGATTGGTATCAAACAATGTAGATACCGAACTGCACAAGATCGGACTTTACCTAATCAACGTCAACATCACTGACATTACTGATGAGGCAGACTATATCGCATCTATTGGTGCAAAGGCTGCCGCTGTGGCAATTGCCGATGCAACTGTAGACAGAGCAGAAGCTGCTCGTGATGGTGCTGTTGGTAAGGCTGCTGCAGACCGAGCCAGAGAAATTGAAGTTGCCAACAATGAGGCGGAATCTGACAAAGGACAGAAGGCTGCTGAAGCAGGAAGACGTGTTTTCGTTCAACAACAAGAAGCCCTAGCGGTTGAAGGAGAGAACCAGTCTCGTGCTTCAATTGCATCTTACAATGCTGATCTAGCAGAAAAGGAAGCAGAAGCACTCCAACGTTCTGAAGTTGCCAAGCGTAGAGCACAATCAGAAATTGAGAAAGCCCAGTATAACCTTGAGGGTGAAAGACTGCGTGCCGCAGAAATTGCCCGTGAGGAAGTATCTAAGCAACAAATCGAAATTGCTGCTGAGGCTGAGGCTGAGCGCCAACGAAGAATCGCAAGAGGACAAGCCGACGCTATCCTTGCTCGCTATAATGCTGAGGCTGAAGGTACTAAGGCTGTTCTAGAAGCAAAGGCTGCTGGATACCAATCATTGGTCAAGAGCGCTGGCGGTGATGCAAAGGCAGCTGCTACACTTCTAATGGTTGAGAAGATCGAAGAAATCGTTGCTCGACAAACTGAAGCAATTGCCAACTTGAAGATCGACAAGATTACCGTTTGGGATTCAGGTAATGGTAACGGCGGCGAAGGTGGCAGTACCGCTAACTTCGTTTCATCACTAATCAAGTCGCTACCACCTGTTCACGATGTGGCAAAGATGGCTGGTGTCGACTTGCCAGATTACCTAGGTAGCATGAAAGAAGAATAATTACCGGCCTTTTGACAAAGGTTGCTTAATCGCCTTACGCGCTTTAGTTTAGACCGTGAGTTTCAAAGACTAAAGCACATGCAATCGACTTATGCCTACAGACCTTGAGATTGCCAACGGTGCAACTCTAGAGCCAATCGAAGCAATTGCTTGGAAACTCGGAATCTCTTCCACAGAGATTACACCCATGGGAAAAAGTGTTGCTAAGATCACCTGGGATGCCCTAAAATCTCGTTTCAATAAACCTCAAGGTAGTCTAGTCTTGGTCACTTCAGTTAACCCTACACCATTTGGTGAGGGTAAAACAGTTACAACAATTGGACTTACTCAAGCACTATGTCAAATCGGTCAATCTGCAACTTGTGTTATTCGTGAACCATCAATGGGTCCTGTCTTTGGCATCAAAGGCGGCGCTGCTGGTGGTGGATATTCCCAAGTACTGCCAATGGAAGACATTAACCTACACTTCACCGGTGACCTACATGCGGTAACTTCTGCTCACAATTTATTATCTGCACTCATTGATAATCATATCAAACAGGGTAATGATTGCCGTATTGACTCAACAAGAATTAGTTGGCCAAGAGTTATCGACATGAATGATAGATCCCTCAGAGATGTCGTCATTGGGATGGGAGGGCCAGCCAATGGACACCTTAGACAAGACCGGTTTGACATTACTGCAGCAAGCGAGGTTATGGCAATCTTAGTATTAGCCTCAGACTATGCAAATCTAAAAAAGCGACTCGGTGATATTGTTATTGGGCAATCCGTTGATGGAAATCCTGTCAAAGCTAGCGACTTAGAGGCTCAGGGCTCCATGGCATTATTGCTACGCAATGCATTTCTACCAAATCTAGTGCAAACTCTAGAAGGCAATCCTGCATTTATTCATGGCGGCCCGTTCGCCAATATCGCTCATGGTAATTCCAGCATAATAGCTGATAAAGTGGCTCTTGGTGCAGCAGATATCGTTGTTACTGAAGCAGGTTTTGGTTCTGATATGGGGGCTGAAAAGTTCATGCACATCAAAACAGCAACATCTGGTAAAGCGCCTGATTGTGTGGTCATGAATGTTACAATTAGATCGATGAAATTACATGGTGGAGCATTTGGTAGTCGTGGAGGTTACCGCCCGACTAAAGACGAATTAGAAACTGAAAATGTCGATGCGGTTACTACTGGTGCGGCTACTAACCTTGACCGACATATCAGAAATATGGCAGGTTTTGGAGTTCCTGTTATTGTATCAATCAACCGTTTCACCTCAGACACCGATGCAGAAATTGCTGCATTATCTGATGCCGCCCATGCAAGTGGGGCAAAAGATGTCACAGTTACCGAGGTTCATGCTAAAGGTGGTGCGGGTGGTAAAGAATTAGCCAATGCAGTAGTAAAAGCCGTTCAAGACCATGTTGCTGCAGGTAGGCCGTTTACTCCA
>DUJK01000190.1:4396-5765 GCA_013329925.1 Candidatus Poseidoniaceae archaeon | reverse complement strand
AATGCTTCCATGTCGCGATAAACCGTTTGTATGAGAAATAAGAATTTATCACTGTTAGATATACCATACCAAGAATTAGTACATCCTTCCTGTCGCTTTGATAATTCTATTCTAGATTTCACCATCCGTTCAAATCTAGCTTCCTTACCTTCTTTAGCCTGACAAACAATTGTTTCGAGATATGGCATGATTTACACCTATTAATTTATGTTACGGAGATTATATTTTTTATTTTCTAGAAGAGGATTATTTAATTTTCATAATTATTGTACTTGCCATTTAACACATTGGCGGAAATAGGTGAATGCCCAGGAGTTAGGCACCAAGATTCCCAATGTTTTGAATTTAGAATATTCAAGTTAGCGACTGCTCCAGGGGAAATTACTCCATGGCGCATACCTGTTTGATGGGGCGTAGTGAATGAGGGATTAATGGTTGAAGCGACTAAGGCCGCTAATGGGTCAACCGCACATCTTTGTACAATGCAGGAGGCGACAAATGGCATGCTAAGAATTTGATTATTTGGGTTAAAGTCTGTGGCTATTGTCCATAAGTGTTCATTATCAATCATCGAATTAAAGTCTGGCCAATCAGAACCCATCGAATATGGTGTCCCAGGTAAGAATCCTGTGCTTACCCCTGATTTAGTCATTTTAACACGATTATCTTCACTAGTATAATGTGAATGATCGGCGGTATCTACTTTCAGTTTGGCCGCGAGTTCTCCACCATTCCCGTCAGAAAACTCATCGATATGCATTCTAAGATTCATTCCATATGATTTAGCAGCTTCAAGTATCTGCTCAGATTCGTCAATCCCAAACCAACCAGGTTCACAAAATACATCAGCCGACCGAGCCAGTTGAGATTCTGCCACTAGTGGCAATTGATGGGAAATAATTTCCTCAGTGTAACTTTCTAAGGTGTGCTTATCTGGTATTGCATGAGCACCAAGCCAAGTAGAATCAACAGATGGAGTATCATTATCTTCACTTAGTTGCTTAGCAACCTTTAGTAATTTTATTTCGGTAGTAGAATCTAATCCATAACCAGACTTTGTTTCAATATGAGTTGTACCATTTCTCAAGGATTTCATTAATCGATTTTTCGCAATAATAAATAAATCTCTTTCACTCATCGATTTAGTAGAGTTAACTGTAGATACTATCCCGCCACCCATATTCGCAATGTCTGAATATGTATTGCCTTGTTGCTTCCACCTTACTTCACGTGACCGATCTCCTCCCCAAACCATGTGTGTGTGTGAGTCAATTAACCCGGGAATTATCGCACTACCATTTACATCTATGATAGTTACTTCATTTGAACTATGAGATTGATAATCATCTTGCACCGCTTTTGAATCCTC
>DUJK01000190.1:0-4004 GCA_013329925.1 Candidatus Poseidoniaceae archaeon | reverse complement strand
CATTTGATGGCCAATAATAGGTTCGTTAGAATCTACATGAACGATAGGTCCACAGTTGATTAGAACGGTCCTCATATACCACCCCAGTAGGTGAGGGTTCAAGAATAATGGCTTGATAGGGTAGAACGGCGAGATTATATGTGGACACTTGGAATAGAGTCAACAGCACACACACTTTCGTTTGGTTTAGTTGATAGCGAAGGTATCCCATTCCCTTCATCCTCAGCAACAATAAGGCCTGAAAAAGGCGGCATTCATCCAAGAGAGGCAGCAGATCATCACAAAGATTGTGCTGCGAAATTGCTCTTTGATCTGCTAGATAGTAACTCATTATCTGTGAGTGATATTTCTGCTGTTGCCTACTCGCAAGGACCTGGATTGGGACCTTGTCTTCGTATTGGAGCTGCCATTGCAAGAGGATTATCTGCCAAACTTGACGCTCCTTTGATTGGTGTAAATCATTGTGTTGCTCATATTGAAATTGGTCGCCAGCAATGTGGCTGTGATGACCCAGTCTTGCTGTATGTTTCAGGTGGTAACACTCAAGTTATTGCTCGGCTAGAAGGAAAATACCGAGTTTTAGGAGAAACATTAGATATAGGTATTGGCAATATGTTGGATAAATTCGCTAGAGCTCAAGGAATACCATTTCCCGGCGGACCTGTAATAGAAAAATTAGCGGCAACTTGGCTCAAAGAAAATCCAGATTGTGACATGGAAGGTTTAGAATTACCCTACGCGGTAAGAGGTATGGATTTAGCATTCTCGGGAGTCCTTACAGCCGCATTACGGCTAGTAGAAAATGGCAAACCATTGGGTGCAGTTTGTTGGAGCCTTCAGGAACATGTCTTTTCAGCATGTGTTGAAGTAGCTGAAAGAGCACTTGCGCATACGGGAAAAACAGAATTGCTCCTCGGAGGTGGCGTTGCATGCAATAATAGATTACGCACAATGTGTGATTTGATGTGCACTGAAAGAGAATCTTTTTCCTACGCCCCTCCAAGAATGTATTGTATCGATAATGGCACTATGATTGCTATGCTTGGTTGGCTTGAACTCGGTTCAGGAAGAATAACCGAATTTACATCAAGTGCCATTGATCAATACCTCCGTACAGACCAGACGCCAATTATTTGGGCATAGTCGTAGCCAATGGTTTTAAGAGGCTTACCGTGAGGCCATAATGAGGGAAATTCAATGAATGGTCGTAATAGACGTAGAAAGGATGTCCCGTTTAACCCATTTGCTCCAAATGCTGTTGCAGAGAGGAATCGACGCCAGGCGGAAAGAGCAAAAGAGAAAAGAATGCAAGATGCTCAAAATGTACCTAGTTCAACAAGTATTCCCGGTAATGAAAAAACTGGGAACAAATCTCTTGAGGAACTAAGAAAAAAAGCTCAGCAAAAGTTAGGTGTAGAAGAAACAAAAACAGTAGTTGAGACTAAAGTTGAGGCAACAGTACCTCAACAAGTAAAGAAAGAATCTGTAAAGGCAGAAGTAACATCTCAACCCAAACTTGTTCAGTCGCCTGAAGCAAACGGGCAAATTGAGGATGAAATAACCCCAACAATAACTCAAAACTCTGAAGAAGATTTACTTCCAAAGACTCAAAGACCATCGCGTGAAGAACGCTTGGCTGAACTAAAACGCAAATCACAACAATCAAAAGATAACGCAAAGGCAAGAAAATCTAAGCCTACTACAGAAATCAATGATTCTCAAGGCGCACTAGTCTCTGCTGATGAGTCGATTTTAACGGACATAACTGGTGATATTAATACTGACAAAGCTATGTTAACGATTAGTGACGAAAAAAATAACAACGTTTTCAAAACGATCCAATCTGTGGATAAAAAATCTGCAGGAATATCCAAGAAAAAGCGCAAATCTAGGCGCATGGACAAGAAGGGTGGCGGAAGGCAAAGGATGGAAAAGAAAATCAAGAAAGAAAAGATTCTTGAATTCAAATACGTTGCTAGAGAAATTCTAAACAACCCTGATGTGCCAGAAGAGCATAGATCTAATATTCTTGGTCAAATTATTGCCAAGGGTGAAAGAATAAGTATCGAGGCTGCTCTTGAGTTTATTGAGCAGAAAAATCTAGAGCTTATCATAACTGATGAAATATCCGATAAATTAAAAAATGAAATAAAAAATATAACAACAAGGAGATGAAAGATATGAAAATTGAAAAAAACACAATAGCCAGTGTACATTATACTGGAACATTACCCGAATCAGGAGAAACTTTTGACTCAAGCGAAGGGCGAGACCCTTTAACTTTCCTTGTTGGGCATGGTCAAATGATTCCAGGATTTGAAGCAGAATTAATGGGTGCTAAAGTTGGTGACAAAAAGACGTTTACACTATCACCAGACAAAGCTTATGGACCAAGAGACGATGCTGCAATACTACAAATCCCACGAGCTCAATTCGCACAATTAGAAGAACAAACAAAACTGGAGATTGGTTTTCAATTAGTAGCCCAAATGCCTCATGGACCTGCACCTTTTACCGTTAGAGAACTATCAGAAGAAATGGTCACAGCAGATTTCAATCATGCCTTAGCAGGTAAAGAATTAACGTTTGCTGTAGAAGTAATCGACATAAGAAAGGCTTCTGAAAGTGAGGCAGAACATGGTCACATCCACCCACCTGAACAAGTAAAAAAGGAAGGCAAATCGGGTGGATGTAATGATGATGGTTGCTGCTAATTACAGTAGTGTTGATGTATCTCCATTACATGGATAAATCATGGCAGGCCAAAGGAAAGACCACTGGAAAACCCTTTCCGGCTTGGACATCCCTCAAAAAAACGGTCCCGCTAATGCTGAATCTGCCGGTCAAGCACCTTATACGCGAGGCATTCATGATACCATGTATCGATCTAGACTGTGGACAATGCGTCAATATGCTGGATTTTCCAGTGCCAAAGAAACCAATGAACGGTTTAAGTTGTTACTTGATAGGGGACAAAAAGGATTGTCGGTAGCATTTGACCTACCTACGCAGTTAGGGCTCGATGCAGATGATGAATTGTCATTTGGTGAAGTTGGCAAGGTAGGTGTTTCAATTTCAACGTTAGATGACATGAGAGAATTATTTTATGGTATTCCATTAGATAAAGTAAGTACGTCTATGACAATAAATGCCCCAGCAATAATTCTGCTAGCGATGTACATTATTGTAGCCGAAGAACAAGGTGTTAATTCTAATCAAGTAAGAGGGACAATACAAAATGACATACTAAAGGAGTATATGGCGAGAGGAACCTATGTATTCCCTCCTGATGAAAGTATGAGATTAATTACCGATATATTCTCATATTGTGCTAAAGAAGTACCACTCTGGAATACAATATCCATCTCTGGTTATCACATAAGGGAAGCAGGTTGCACCGCGGTTCAAGAAGTGGCATTCACATTAGCTAGCGCATTAGATTACATTGATTATGCTTTGAAGCAAGGCCTCAAAATTGATGATTTTGGACCTAGATTGTCGTTCTTCTTTAATTGCCATAATGATTTCTTCGAAGAAGCAGCAAAATTTAGAGCTGCTAGGAGATTATGGCATAATCTAGTAGAAGCAAGATATTCACCAAATAACCCTAAATCAAAAATGCTAAGATTCCACACACAAGTTGCTGGAGTGAGTTTAACTGCCCAACAACCACTAAACAACATATCGCGTGTTACTATCCAAGCATTAGCAGCTGTATGCGGAGGTACTCAAAGCCTTCACACTAATTCATATGATGAAGCAATTGGTCTGCCAACGGAAGAAAGCGCCACTATAGCATTGAGGACACAACAAATAATTGCTGAAGAAAGCGGCGCTGCAGATGTAGTCGATCCGCTTGGTGGGTCGTATTATGTTGAGGAATTGACCGATAAAATATATGATTCAGCAATGGATTTGATAAAGCAAATCGATGGAAAAGGCGGAGCGATGTCTGCAATCAAGGATGGTTGGCAGCAAAGGCAGATTCACAATTCAGCATATTC
>DUJK01000208.1 GCA_013329925.1 Candidatus Poseidoniaceae archaeon | reverse complement strand
GATACAGAAAGTTTTGATATGTTCGATAAGTATGTTACCAGATTTAGCACAATTGCTTGGGGTCAAGGGTCAAGCGCAGACTTGGAATTACCATACCTATCTTCGCCAGTTTCAGAGTATACCGTTATTGCCATTGCGCAACAAGGTTCAGGGCAATCTGCCAATTTAGTTTCTGCAATTAGCACCACGCTCTCTGTTCCCAACCCGGAACCACCGGCAATGGAGAACCTTTCACTAGTTTTCTCACCATCAAACCCATCGCCAGGAGATATCGTACTAGTGACAATCACCGATGAGTCAAACAACCCAGTTGAAGGATTATCAATCACAGTTGTTAGAGGCGATGAGACATTAACTAGCCTTCTTAGCAATGAAAACGGCCAAAACTCCTTCCCAATACTTGTTGGTGAAATCACCATTAGAGTCTCTGGCGGACAGTATTATCCTGTAGAGATTTCTCTTCAAGTCAACGAAGACGGAATTGATGATGATGACGGATTGCCCGGGGACAGAGATGCTGACGGTTATGGTGACCTGTTGGATGCCTTCCCAGACGATTCAAGCGAGTGGTTTGATACAGATTTGGATAATATCGGCAATAATGCAGATACCGACGATGACTCAGATGGTATACTAGATGACCAAGAATTACTGTCTAACCCACAAACTAATCCACTAAAGGCTGATACCGATAACGACGGTTATTGCGACGGAGCCATTGACGTCTTCCAAATGTGTGTTGGCGGAGATTTATTCCCAATCGACTCATCAGAATGGGCCGACTCGGACAATGACGGAATTGGCGATAACTCAGACCCAACCCCGTTCGGGGATATTGACGATAATCAAAATAACCAAAACGGTACGGGAGATCTTACCGATAACAGTACAGATTCGCAACAAGATTCGGAGTCTGAGTCGTCTGATTCAACGTCCAATAGTATGGTATTAATCGGCGGCTCAATAGGGCTGATTGTAATACTAATCGCAGTTGGATTGTTTATTACATTACGTAACAGAGGCGATGAAGTTGACGAAAAACGATTTGCTAAAGAAGAGGAATTGTTTGAAACTATTTCCTCGAGTATAGCCACAGCTCCATCAGTACCTCCAATTACCGCCCGAGGAGAAATGATTGATGGTTATGAAGCCATACAATTCCCCGCTGGCTCTGGCAATTGGTTCTACCGAGATCCAACAACAGGCGCCTGGATTGAATGGCGCTAAACCAATCACTGAGTGATGTTATGAGCGACAAGCGAATGAAATTAATTGTATTAATTTCATTATGTATCCTTAGTCTGCCCGCAATAATCTCTCCACCCCAAACCTCGATGGCTACCGAAGCAATCTTTGAAGACCCAGCAATGCAGAGAATAAAATCAGAAGGTAATGATTCAACCATTTCAGCATATCTAATCATTCGAGTTCAACACGAAGACCTAGGTCCGCTAACCAGTAACTTCTCACGCGTTGAGCAATTGTTCAATATCGAGCAAGAAGCACGCACATCTACCGATTCAGATTATTCGTTTGATTCAAACAAAGTCTACATTCAGCGCCTTGAAACACCATTTTCAGCTTGGGAAGGCGCATTTAATACGCGTAATAAAAGCCTAGCCAATGCGTCCAGCTGGGGGGAAGTTCTGCAGCCAACCAATGAACAAGGGTGGTGCTCAGAGGAGGCAAATACTGCTGAAACCAACGCTCTTCAGGCCACTTTACTTTTGCTGCCCAAGGAATCTAACATAGGAGTTGCATGTCCAGAATTTGCTGGAGCATCTGCAACTCAACCCCCTCAGTCCAACGAATTGCTATGGTTAATCTGGCTTGATTCCAGTGAAAGACCGGTCGATTGGTCTGAACTCTCGAGCTGGTGCGAAAAGATTTCCGCCAATTCAGAATTCAACTTTGAGCCGGCTGGCGTCAATATGTTGTTTAAGGAAGCAGAACTAATCGCTAAGGATGACTTAGCCAAAATCTTACCAATAACTGCTGTTATTTTGGTGGCAATTATGTGGTTGTTTTTCAGAGACATCAAGACTACATTAATGACTCTAGGCTCAGTTGTTTTGGTAGTTTTGGCAGTAATTGGTTTTCTTCAATTATTTGATTATCAATTTTCAGTTATTGACGGGATTGCCGTTCCTATTATAATGGGGGTAGCGGTTGATGGAGCATTCTGGTATAAATCGTCGAACAAACCAACTAAAGAGGTTAGGGAAATATTGCTACTGGCAATGGCAACAACGGTTGCTGCCATATCACTGGCGCTGTTTTCACCCATTAAAGCACAACGTGGTCTTGCCCTAGTGATGATTGTCGGGATCGTCTTTGATTGGCTACTTACTAGATTTGTTCTAGAGCAGTATTACCTCAAATCTCGAGTTGCACCAATAGTTAACGATGTGGTAAATTTTTCTTCGGAAAATAAAATAAAATGGGGCTGGCCCGTGGCGCTACTTGCCTTAGTGATGATTGCTGTAACATCTCCTACTGGCGTTGAGGCACTAGATATCAATCAATTCTTGCCCGAGGACAGTGAATCATTGGACGAACTTAGTGAACTTAGGGACCTTTATGTCATAGCATCTAGTACTATTGTATTCATCACCTTCGATTTAGACAATGCAGACTCTCTAGAATTAAGCAATTTAGATAATTTCAAACAACAATTTGTGCAACACCCGAATATCATTGCCTACGATACTGGTTTATCTCGGGAAATATTAGTATTAGGCTTGGGAGATTTAACCGAAAGTTCTAGTTTTGATGAGCTATATGACAATACAACTGAATCAATTTTAGTAAAAGATCCATGGCTCAGAGTTGATGGAGAGGTAACAGGCGGATTTATCCTTGCAGTAATTGATGGCGAGAACGCTCAATCCGCATACCAATTTTCACTAGATACTCAGAATTTACTCGATGATAATAATTTATCAGGCGAAATTGGCGGGGATTTAATCACCGGAATTAGCCTGGCAAAATCATTTGAGCAGACACGAATTTTGCAGATAATTTTTGCTGGAATAATAGTATTCACGATTTCTCGGGCGATGACTGGTTCAACCAATCGAGCAGCAAGAATAGCCGTTGGTACAATAGCCGTTGGTATTGCAGTTGATGGACTGGCCAGCCATCTTGGCGGCAGAGGCGTAAATACCGCTCCTGCGGTATTGCTTGGCATGGGATTTGCCGCTGACTATCTATCGCACGCAAGTGACAAAATCACGTCTTGGAAATTTGATAATATGGCAAGATGGGGCGCTGCTATCACTTCTTGCAGCGTCTTTTTCGTAGTTTCATTTAGCAAATTTCCCCCGGCAAAGGACACTGGAGTATTACTTACTTTAACGATCATAATTTCGGTATTTCTCGCCACCCTACTCTCAACAGTTTCCCATGAGAGGGCAATTAAACAACAGGAAGAGTAGCCAATAGTTATATCAAAATGAATAGTGACCAAAGAACATGAGCCCACTATTCGAGATGGACCAATATCTTATCCAAACAAAATTTTTACGAATCCTTGGTGGAGCCTTTTGGTTCAAAGACGTGTCAGGAAATGTAGTTGCTTACTCCAAGCAAAAGCGCTTCAAACTGAAAGAAGATATTATATTATACGCAGATGAATCGTGCTCAGTTGCTCTGTTACAAATCAAAGCTAGAAGCGTCCTTGATTTAGCTGCAACCTACGATGTTTTTGATTTGTCAACCAATGAACACATTGGCTCTGTCAAGAGAAATTTCATGAAGTCAATAGTCAAAGATAGTTGGAAACTTCTAGACGTTGAAGGAAATCAATACGGCGAATTAATTGAAGACAGTATTGCTATTCTGCGTCGATTTATACCACTTATTCCAGCTAAATTTCACTTTGAAATTCCCGGCCATGAAGGTATAACAATTCACCAACAATTTAACCCAATTATCAAAAAATCGCTGTTAACAATACCACCCGGCCACCCAATGGATCGAAGAATGATTGCAGCCATTGCCCTACTTAATTCCGCTATTGAAGGCCGTCAAGGCTAATCATACAAACCATTCAAACAATGGTTTCATGCTTAATCACAGTTTAGCAGGGCCGTGGCGCGAGTAATAATTGTCGGGGCGGGTATTGCTGGCTTATCGGCGGCAATCCATGCATCATCATTTGGCCACCACGTTGTTTTATTGGAAAAGTCCTCCCGCATAGGCGGGCGAGGCACATCACAAAATGTCGACGGATTTTCACTTCACTACGGCCCTCATTTACTTGATAAAAAGGGCCCATTCTACCAATTATGTCACAAGCTAAGCAGAACGAAAATCTCATTGAAACCTCTGCGATTGGACAAAATTGAAGCAGCAGGTCATGGTTTAATTCGGCCAACAGGCAATATCAAACAAGCAGCCGAAAATCTCAGAGCACTGAGAAATCAAGACGAATCAAACCCCTACTTTCAAGCAGTGAAATTCCTAAACAATTGGGGGGGAAAGCAAAATCAAAATCGTAACAAGTCACTTCGTAAGAGTAAGTTATGTATTTCCAACGAGGGCTGGATTGGGCTAGTGGGTAGACTTGGTGCGGCTTTAGATGAAATAGGGGTGCTAATCGAAACAAATTGTGATGTAGCCAAGATCAACAAAAACAAGATTTGCTTAACCGATGGCAGGGAAGTTGAATGTGATGCGGTAATACTAGCTTGCGGAGTAAATACTGCCAAACAATTGCTTGAAACCGTGGATGAGGATTTAACCCGACAAGAATTTGGCAATATCAGTAAAATTACTGCCAGTTTTATCGAGGCAGGGATCTCTTCCAAACCAATGTCGGGTAAACACGCAATTGTTGATTCAAGCAGCAAAATGGCAGTATTTGATAACATTGCTGTACAACCTAGGCTTGGTGCCAGTGGGTCGCATATTTCGGCAATTGCTGTTGGTGGCCTGAGTGGTGCTGATAAATTATACCAATCAGCAAAACAACGCTCGGCAAAATTAGTTGATTTCCTTGATAAGTATATTTCAGGATGGCAAAATAACATTGTTACAGATTTACGCCAAGCCAGCATCATTGTAGGCTATCAAGGGGGCGTGGACGTGGGCACTTTTGCTAAACACAATATTTTACTCGCCGGACAGTGGGTCAACTCGAATTATGTGCTTGCTGATGCAGCAGCAGATACCGGTAAAAGCGCTGCTAAGAAATTAACAGAACTTCACCCAACAAGATGAACCGAATGAAATCGTTATTCACTGCCGGCTTGACCGGTAAATCATGCGCCTAGTATCATGGAACGTTAATGGAATTAGAGCCGCCATAAGAAAAGGTATTGACGGATATTTCAAGTCTATCGATGCAGATATCTGGATGCTACAAGAGGTTAGAGCCCTGCCAGAACAATTACCCAAAAATTGGTCGTGGCCAGAGGGTTACTCCTACCACCTTCATACAGCAGAAAAAAAGGGCTATTCGGGAGTCGCGACAATCTCCCGCAGCCCAATGGAAGTGATTCAAACCGGCAAACCATCAGCGATTGATGCAAACGATTCAGAAGGCAGAATAATTGTTACAAAACACGGAGCAATAACCTGCATAAACACCTATTTACCTAGCGGTTCAAGTGGTGAGGAAAGACAGCATTTCAAAGAAACATGGATGGCGGAATGGCGTGAATTCCTACAACCCTACCTGTCGTATGAAACGCCAGTAGTGGTTTGTGGCGATCTTAATGTTGCTCATACTGAAGATGATATTTGGAATCCCAAAGGCAACGCTAAAATGAGTGGCTTTTTGCCACAAGAGCGAGCATGGTTTTCACAATTATTGGACGATGGTTGGCATGATGTATTTAGGGAACATGTGGGGCCAGGGGTTCAGAAATACAGTTGGTGGTCAAACCGTGGACAGGCAAGGGCAAAGGATAGGGGCTGGAGAATAGATTATTTCTTACTAAATAAAGCAGCTAAGAAACTAGTCAAAGATGTCCGTATAGAGCGTCAAGGCGGGCTAGATATTTCCGATCACGCACCAGTTATATTAGACCTTGAATGAAGTCACTTACTACTTTCTTCAATATCAGATAAAGCGACCATCAATTCATCAACCCTATCTCTTAAAGACTGGATTGAAGAATCTTCGACAACCACTTCTAACTCGGCAATTCCATCACTTTCTGTTAACTTTGCCGAGCAGCCCGGTCGGCTAGCAGCAGCCAATAATACGGTGCCCAATGCAGCATCTCCAGACCACTGAATTGTGGCGGTGTAAGATTCGACCATAGCCCTTCGAGGGGGTGGGCTGATATGAGGATGACTCTTGGACTAAGTATGGCGAAGCAAGAACCAAATTACGAGGTTCTAGCTGGTGCAGGCGGTGTATCACTAGGTGAGGCACGAACCAACCACCAAGGCCGTCGAGCATTGCTACTGGTTCGAGGCCTAGAAGATACCAATGAGTTTTGCCAGTTGGTTGAAACAATGGGGATAATAATTGTCGAGAAGATAATCCAGCCAGGTTCAATTGATGCCAAGGGATATTTCGGCAAAGGCCGGTTACAAGATGTAGCAGACGAACTTAGGTTACGAGTTGACGGCCACCCATGGTCAAAGGTCGATTTGGTGTTGATTCATACTAATGCAACACCAAGACAGCTTGTTGCAGTAAGCGAGGCTGCAGGTGTAGAAGTGTGGGATAGGGTGCGATTATTACTTTCATTATTTACTTCGCACGCCAACTCATTAGAAGCTAGAACACAGGTAAGGATTGCAAGATTACAATCAGATAGAACTGTACTTAGGGAGCTTGCTAATCAAACAACAACCGGTGAGCGAGCTGGGTATGGTGGAGGCGGAGTGACTGCATTACAAGCGGTAATCGCCAACATTAATCGCGAATTAACCTCTTTGCGAAAACGCCAACAAAAGCACTCGAAAGCCCAATCTGAGAGACGTCGCCAAAGAATGAGAAGTGGCGCAGTTACAGTGGGCATTGCAGGATATACCAATGCGGGTAAATCCAGTTTTTTCCTCAAAATGTCTGGTAAAGAAGTGCTTGTTGAAGATAAGTTGTTTTCTACTTTAGAGACAACAGTGGGGCGTCTTGCAGCAAGTCCAAGAGTATTACTTGCTGATACTATTGGGTTTATTGACAATTTACCAAATGCAACACTCGATGCATTTAGAGCTACTCTTGCCGAAGCATTAGAGTGTGATATGCTGCTGTTACTTGTTGATGCAACAGACGAATTAAGCGAATTTGAACGAAAACTGTCCGCCACGCGGCGCGAAATTAATACCAGATATCTTAGTGAAGATCAAGCCGAGCAAATCGTTGTTGAGCGCAAAATAATGTGCGTCTTGACTAAGGTAGAATCATTAGGGCCCCAAGAACTTGCTCAAAAAGCAGCGATGGTAATTGATTGTGGCTATAGTAAACCGATGGCAATCTCAGTCCATCAAGACATTGGAATCGAGGAATTGCAGGATGAGATGCTCGCGATGCTATTTGGTCAACCAGCCACCCTGTTACTTACCCAAGCAGATACAGGAAGAAATATTGAAGGCTATGTGGCTGATGTGTATGATGCCGCTATGGTGATAGACAAATCAGTTGACGAACAAGGTGCAATAACAATGCAAGTGTGGATTAGCGAACAATCTCTTGCAAGACTAATAGCAAATTCCAACGGGCGCATTGGAGTCAAGTAGGAAGAAGTTCTAGCAACTTCATGGGCGAAGACGACTTGTCGAATTCGGACTATATCGATGACCTAACCGGGCTTGCTGAACCAACCAACAGCTTGATGTTTACAAC
>DUJK01000070.1:3798-10744 GCA_013329925.1 Candidatus Poseidoniaceae archaeon | reverse complement strand
AAACTCACCGGATTCGTGCTTTGCTTGCTACCAAAAACCGAGTATGGCAGCCTAAACTATGCTTGGTTTAACCAACGTTATGATCAATTCATTTATGTTGACAGAATTGCCGTTGCTAAAGATTCAAGAAATTCTGGTATTGGGACTCTGTTGTATCAGCAAGTGTTTGACTATGCAACAAAGCATGGCATCCCAGTTACTGCTGAAGTAAGTCTAAAGCCGTCTAATGAAGGCTCAGATAGATTCCATCTACGCCATGGGTTTGTCACGGTTGGAGAACTTGACCACGGCGATAAAGCCGTAACTATGTACATCAAACACAAAAATCCCGAAGATGATTGAAGCAATTAAGTCACAGGTACCATTCAGGCTGTATATGCACATACTAGTGATGACCCGAATTGTTTTGGGACATTCGCTTGGCGGCATGCAAAAACAAACCATGGACTTATGCCAAGGATTTGCGAAAGCAGGGCATCGTGTTACGGTGATTACAACTGGACGTAAAGACGGAGTTAGTCATGAAGATAATGATGGCATTGAGACGCACTATCTTGAAGGAACTAAACCAGGGTATTACAGTGGCAAATGGAATTCTGCTGCAAGAAAGAAAATTAGTGAGGTTCACCAGTCAACACCTATTGATGTGATCCATAGTCAGTCAATGGGCGCCAATGGCATCTTAAAATGGGCCAGACGTAATGCTATACCAATTGTATCAACTTGGCATGGAACCAGCTTAACCGAATTCACCTCCTTCTTTGGCTCAGCATCATACCATCCAAGATACTGGCACTGGCTAATTATTACCCCCACTACGTGGTTGAAACGTTATTTCACTATGGAGTTGCCAGTTAGAAGAGCTAGTAAAGCCATAACTCTAGTCTCACCAACACTAGAACATCACATGAAATTATTTGCTAAAGATAAAGTCAAAGTAATTCCCAATGGTGTACACGTTCCCAAACAATTTGCGGCTGACAAGAAAAATGATAAAACTGAAATTATCTCAATTGGTCGAATTGTCAAGCAAAAGGGTGTGCAACATGCAATACATGCTACTGCAAACCTACCAACTGAAGTCAAAAATAAGGTTCATCTAAACATTGTTGGCTCTGGTGATTATCTCGAATCACTAAAAAGCCTAACGACAAAACTTGAGATGCAGGATATGGTCACTTTCCACGGCAGAACTGTTGGTGATGAATTAGCCGCAATTTACCAACGTTGTGAACTCCATCTTATGCCCACCACAAGTCATGAGGGATTACCGCTGACTATTCTTGAAGGGATGGCATATGGTATGGCGACAATCGCTTCAAACATCGGTGGGATACCAAGTGCCATTACCGATGATGTCAATGGATTTTTGATAAAACCCGGTAATGTTGAGCAGTTAACCGGTCGATTACAAGCACTGCTGGAAAATCCACAGCGAATCGATGAGATAGGCAGTGCTGCAAGAGCGACCATCATCCAGCATTACTCTGAGGAAATGATGGTCGAGCAAACTCTAGCAGTGTTTGAAGCAGTGGTCTGAATACTATCAATTCATTGTGGGCATTCTGTAAACGTAATGCAATGCAGGATTATCGCGTTCAGACAAGCCTACAATGTCTTTAAGAGGGAAATTCAGAAGAGCACCATAAACACGGGAGGGGGTTTGCTATGTCAGAGAAAATAAGCGAGCATTATGATGACGATTATTTTGATTGGCAAGCAGAAGCTGGCGAGTTTGGTGGTTGGGCTAATCAAAGCAAATTTGATAATTATATTTCTCCAGATGATGTTGTATTAGACTTCGGCTGTGGTGGAGGATATTTGCTAAAAAACCTAGATTGTAAAAAGCGATATGGTGTTGAAATAAATCCAGCAGCAGCAGCCACGGCAAGGGAAAATGGCGTTGAAATTTACGGTGCTGTCGCAGATATTCCAGATGATTCTCTTGATGTAATTATTTCAAACAATGCCTTGGAACATACGCTCCAGCCATTGGATGAATTGAAAGGACTGAAAGGGAAACTGAAAGTTGGTGGTAAGATAATTTTTGTCGTCCCGTGCGAAAACATCTCAATGCGCTACAAGCCGAATGATATTAATCATCATCTTTACAGTTGGAGTCCTATGGCTATGGGAAACCTGTTTACTGAAGCAGGGTACTCATTGATAGAATCAAAAGCCTATATCCACAAATGGCCAGGTAGAGCCAAATTATACCGTCGAATTGGTGGCAGATGGTTGTTTGAGTTGGCTTGTCGAATATATGGAAGATTTAGTCGCACCTGGTTTCAGGTACGTGCAGTTGGACAACGAGATGCGTAAGCATTCGTCTTAGAACCTCTAATAATTACTTCAAATTGTTTAGCTCTTCTACTCTTGATTGCAAATTTTGTCTCTGCTCATCGGTAAGATTTGGTAGATACGGGTCTTCATCTCCTACAATCTGCTCCCAACCAGACATTGTTCTAGCAAAAATTTCGGTGTCAATATTCCACTCCAACCACCTATCGATAAAGTCACAATGGCGCATCGCTTCTTCATCATCAGCAGCGATCTTACGCAGCAACATGTTAGTCTGTAGCAAAAGAACCGAAAAACTGGGTGTCATTTGATAGGTTGAAAATGGGTTCCTTTCGGCAATTATGGTCATATGTTCTCGCCATAAACCAAAGGTCACGTCATAAATGACACCAATTAATAACACTAGCACAATGACAGTTACTCCAATACCGATAAGACCAAAATAAGTCGTTGAAATTCCGGCAATCGTTGAGTCATTTTCAAACCGCCAACGCAAGTAAGGCCAAATAAGCAATGTTAGAGTAGTAACCCAGAACGCCATTGAGATAATTGTCTGGCTTTGTTGGACACGCCAGTATTGGCGCATGAACCATTTCTTGAATGGTGAGCCACCGTCAGAAACAGTTTTCTCCTCAGATACCATGACAATCCCAAATAGCGGGTTCATTTAGACTATGCCCCTTAATGACGGGAAAAATGCGGCAAATCACCGTTGATTAAAGCTGACAAACCAGAATAATCATGAGGTATTTACATTGTAACCAACATGTCGGCGTAATGTATATAATCTACACTCGTAGGAAATTTTGATGAATAGTATGTCTGAAGCACCTATTAGACCAAGACGAAGAAATCGAAAAATCGCCACAATAAATGATCGGCCTGGTAGTTTATTTGAATCAGCAATCCCAGCTCCAGTATTGGATGATACTGTGGTAAAGAAAATCCAAGTTCCACAAGAAAATATTGAGTTGCAAAAGTTTGCTCAACTGATTTTGTACGGGATTTCATTAGCTGCTATTTGGGGTGGGATTCTTTCTATCGCTTGGGATGATTCGACTACCAACGAGGATTTCCTAGTGCTTGGTTTTGGCGGAATTATCTCAGCAATTATGGCAATTGCGCTAGTGGAATGGCAACGACGCAGGGGTGGTAAAGAAGTCCACAGCGTACATGGATACATTATCGGTATTGGATTCTTTTTCTCCGCAATTGGCGTTCTTTACTCAATGCGTCTGCTGATCAGTATTGCCGCAGAATCAGGAATGGAAATATTCATTGATGATTTAAGACCTTGGCAAGAAGAAAATTGGCAACCTGCTGCTGAAGCAATTTATGTTCAATTAGCCGGATGTATTCTTCTCGCATTAGGCCAGTATTGGTATTTGAGAAAACTCAAGGGTGAGATCACTTTCGGATTAGCAGTCAACACATTAACTCCGCTTGCCATAGTAATGATTGGATTTGGACCTTGGCTAGATTGGTCAAACCAAATTGTTTCTTATGAACTTGGTATCTCGATTATCTCACTGTCAGCCCTATCGATGTGGTTAGCGCTTAGAACAAATAATGGCATTATTTTCTCCATTGTTGCAGTCTTTAGCGGACTGGTGCCGATTCTCTACGAATTTGCACACTCACCTGATGCAATAATGGGCGGCAAAGGCGGAGCACTATCATTGATGACGTTTATCATCTTGGTTCAAGGAGCCCTAGCAGCCGATGATAGATTAAGGCAAGATTTGATGCAATGGACTTCAATATTCCTGGTTGGCGTAGTAATATATGCTATTTGGCTAGTACAATATGAAAATCTGAATCTTGTTCTTGGCCCTCTGCGTGCTGAGAATTTGGGTAGTTTTGAAGGTGTTTTGAATCTCCAAGTCGTATTATGGCTCACAGTACTGATGGCATATTTCCCTGCGACTTTAAAGCGCAGAATACCATATATGCCAATCGGACTAGCCGGATCACTTTTCCTATTCACTCCAGAATCCAGTATAATCCCATGGATAATCGCGACTGCCATGCTACCATACCTAGTGATAATATCAAAGGTTACTCGACGTTGGGTGGCTGACTGGTCGGTAATTGCCATAAGTGGTGCCTTTTTGATACAAAGCTATCACAACCCCATTGCCTCTGAATATGATTTCTTTGAAGAAATAGTTCTGTTAGCAATCCTAGTAATTGTTGAATATGCGAGGCGTAATAACAAACTAACAGACTTTGCCATCAATACTGCAATACTAGGCTTGTTTTTATCCAAGGCGGTATTATTTGGCACCAGTTGGTTAATTCCTTGGGCGGTAGTGTTTTACATCTTGATTTCGGCATACCTACAGCAACAAGACGCGGTTAATTCCGGCACTCATAGCAAATTCATTTCCTCAAGCCTAGGCATCACTTTGGCCATGGTATTGACTGTAGTATTATCTGCTCTTGAGCGATTGGAAATCCCAATGTTGGATAATTATCAAGACATGCTTGATGGATTCAATGTCAGTTTGGCAATAGTCGCACTTGCTGTGTACATAATTATGTTCAAGTTTAGAGACTCTGAATTAGACTTGGGATATTTATTCAAATTAACTCAAGCCAAAGGTCAAGACATGGTGCCTGTTTACGATCAAGAGACTCAGAGTTGGATCAATCCATTCCATACCGATACCGAAGAAATCGAAGGCTATGGACCGCTTGCCCGGTCAAGTCTGTTAGGACCACTAGCTCTGATTATGATCTCAGTATCTTTTATCGACATCGAGAGTTTACTCATTGATGTTCACTGGATTGGAATAATAGTTATTCCAATTGCAATCCTAGTTAGAGAAGTGCTAATGGAAGATAAAAACAACTCTGTGTCTAGAGCAATTGCGATTTGGGCTACAGTCATTATTTCACTACCCATTGCGCTTAAATTCATGACTAATAGTTTTGAAACTGATGAATTACAGATAAATACTCTACTTTTCGATGTAATATTACTTTCTGGTCCAATAATTGTGTCTGTACTATTGAAGAAGGATGACATGGAACGGTCTGAATTAAATGAAACTGCAGATGATATGACATTGTTTGGTCTATTAGCCTTAGGACTGCTTGACGCTAGCGGCGGAATACTATTCCTCTCGATGTACTGCTTGGTTATTTATCGGAGTATAATCCACAAGCGAGTTTTTGTCTTGTGTGTCGCACCTTTAGCGATTTTCCTCTTTGCCGATAGATTTGTTGCTGATGGGTCTCATATCGCACCACTACTAGATTTTAGCCTACTGGGAGTTGTGATGGACGACGTTAACAGTCTTGGAATAGCTGTATTCTCCTCTATGATTCTTTCACTTAGTATGATTACGGTGATAATAAAATCAGTAATCAATTCTAAAACTATTGAAGACGATGCTGTGAGTCAATTACCTTTCACCATACCATTCATTTGGTTAACTATTGGTCTATTCGGTATGTTGCCAGATGTTGCTTGGCTACCTACCGCTATGATTTTACTAATCACAATTTTTACTTGGGTAACTGGAAGATTGGAACACGTCCCATTACTGATTGTATCGATGTTCGGTGCTTTAGCCATCGGATTCAATAGTAACTTTGGTGATGGAGGAATTAGTAATGATGTCGACCTTTGGGATGTCATTAGTTCTTCAGCGTTCTATGGAGCAATATATGCCCTAGTTCTCAACCAAATGGCAAGATCAGGTATTCTTTACCGCTTTGTTACCGATTTAGTTATGCCACCAAAAGCTGCTTTAGATGTAAATCTTGAAAACTACCTAGTTTTGTATAATAATGATGATAGTAAAAAATTATTCTTAGAATTTTCAAAAGGTGTCACAATTGCTGGATTCCTATCCTCATTCACTGCAGTATCGGGTATCGGACCTATACTTGGTGCAATTTGTTTAACTTACTTCACAATAACTGACAAATACAAAAATATGTTTACTTTCTTGCCAGTTGTACATATCATTGCTTTCATCAATTTTTCAATACAAAACGACGATATAATTGACCAAACTGCATTCTTCCAGTTAGCAGGATTGATTTTGATTATCGAAGGTTTGTTGTTGACATTCTACTCCAGTAAAACAAAATATGGTTGGAAAATGTTTGAGTGGGATAACGAGGATGAATTTTTCTCTTGGTTAGACAATCTTGGTATTGTTGCAATGGGTTATGTTGTTGCTGGTTTTGCTTTTGCTATGCAAGAAATCGACCCACGTGGATTAGTTTGGGCACTAATGGCGATTTATCTTGCTGGTATCGGTCTGCAAGGCTTTAGAGAAGAAACTGAAGCACCGTGGCGACGTGGTTTTGGTTCATTTGGAACCATCATATCGCTATTCGCTCTATCGTTAGAGTTTTCAGCAGGGGATAGTATCTTCCGTAACATTACTTGGATGTTTATTGGAATAGTTGCCTTTGGATTCGGAATACTATACATGAATAGATTAGGTGAGATAAGTAACTTGTATGAAATAGACGACAAAGCCGAACCATCTACTACTGAGGTTAATTTGGACGAGTGATTGACGATTAGAAATTCAGATCTCTTCTTGTCATGGGCTGCAAAACCGTGAGCAAATCATAGCCGATTAAAACTACCATCAGGCATCATTTGCCAACGCACTCCATC